>JASHWA010000053.1 GCA_030044325.1 Bryobacteraceae bacterium | reverse complement strand
TCGAGCCGGACGCTCACCGCTTCCGGGATCATCACGCGGGCGGTGCAATCGACTGCGGTGAAACGCGTAGGTTATTCGGGGCTGATGATTCCGGTGATGGAAGATAAGCTGCTGGCCGAGAGGTGGTCGGAAGGGACGTACGGTCTCGATTCGATTCTGGCGTATTCGGCGGTGTGCGCGGGAGGCGTGGACACGGTGCCGCTACCCGGCAATGTGACCGAAGATCAGATCGCGGGGATTCTCTCCGACGTCGCGTGGCTGGCGTGGAAATGGAACAAACCTCTGGCGGCGAGGCTGATGCCGGCGCCCGGAAAATCGGCCGGCGAAAAAACCGAATTTTCCGGCGGCGCGGTTGTGAATACGACCGTTCAGCGATTACCCGGGGTAGGAGCACGCTAGACCCGCGTTGATCCGCGTGCGGACAGACGGAGGTTCTGTAAGACGCGACCAACGCGGTCCATCACTGTCGCGCCTCAGGCTGTCGCGAGGTTCATGCGGCGCGGCAGCGACGCCGCGCGTCGGCAGTGAGCCATAGCGCCATCGTCGAGGGCGGAGTCCGCTGATTTCCACTACAATTATTCAATGGGGACCCACGACGCCGAGCGCACCTATACCTCAGGCTTCATCAAGCTGACCAAGCCGCAGTTTATCGGCACGATCGCCGGCTTGATGATGTGCCTGCTTCTGGCCGCGCTCGATCAGACCATCGTCGGAACGGCCGAGCCGCGCATTATCGCTTCGCTTTCCGGATTCGACCGCTATCCCTGGGTCGCCACCGCGTACCTGCTCAGCTCCACCATCTGCGTCCCGATTTTCGCCAAGCTGTCCGACATTTACGGCCGGAAATGGTTTTTTCTCGCCGGCGCGACCATTTTTGTCGCTTCCTCGGCTTTGTGCGGCGCGGCGGGAAAAATGACCGCGCTGCCGTTCGACGGAATGGGCCAGTTGATCATTTTCCGCGGACTTCAGGGCGTGGGCGCGGGCGTGATGTTCGGGCTGGTGTTCACCATCGTCGGCGACGTGTTCTCGCCGGCCGAGCGCGGCAAATACCAAGGGCTGTTCGCCTCGATGTGGGGCGCGGCGTCGATCTTCGGGCCGACCCTGGGCGGATGGCTCACCGATAATCTCTCCTGGCGCTGGTGTTTTTACGTGAACCTGCCGGTGGGGATCCTGGCGATCGCGGCCATCTGGATCCAGTTTCCGTATTTCCATCCGCACGGCGTGCGCCGCATCATCGACTGGCTCGGCGTCACGACGCTGATTGCGTGCCTGGTTCCGCTGCTTCTGGCGCTCACCTGGGTTACCGATTACGGATGGACATCCACGCGCGTCGAATCGCTGCTCACGGTCGCGGCCGTGATGATGGTCGTGTTCATCTTGGTCGAAACCCGGGCGCCGGAGCCGCTGCTGCCGCTGTCTCTGTTCCGCGACCCGATCATCCGCGTGTGCTCGATCGCCGGATTCATCATGGGCATGGGTATGTTCGGCGTGATCATCTATCTGCCGCTGTTCATGCAGGGCGTGCTGGCGGTTTCGGCGACGCGCTCCGGTTCGCTGCTGACGCCCATGATGCTCGCCGCGGTGACGGGAAATATTTTTTCAGGCCAAATGACCTCGCGCCTGGGACGGTACAAGGCCCTGGCCATCATCGGGGCGATGTTCATTGCCACGGGAATGCTGGTTTTCTGCAACATGGACGCGTCGACCAGTCATTCATTCGTGGTTTTGGGAATGGTCTTATGCGGACTGGGGCTGGGGTTCGTGCAGCCCGTCTACACCGTCGCGGTGCAGAACGCCGCGCCGCGCCAGCACATGGGCACTGCGACCGCGTCCAGCCAATTCTTCCGCTCGATCGGAAGCACGGTGGGCGTGGCTGTGTTTGGAAGCGTGCTGCTGACGATGTACAAGCGCGATTTCGCCGCGGGCGTGCCGGCGGGAACTCCCGAGATCGCGCTGAAACCGTTCGGAAATCCAATGATGCTCCCGCTGATCCGGCCGCAGCTTGAAGCCGGGTTCGGGCGCTATCCGGGAGGGTTGCAGCTTCTACACCGGCTGTTTGAAGACGTGAAAACATCGCTTGCGCACGGAATCCACTCGATTTTCGTGGTCGGCGCGATCCTCATGTGCGCGGGCGTGATTCTGAATTTCGCGATCCGGGAGATCCCCCTGCGCGGCCACGCGCGGGCGGAAGCAGCTTCGGCGTCGGTCGAAGCGGTTTGATTCGAGCCGCATATGCACGAGAAATAAGCGTGGGCAGCCGGTCTTGCCGGCCGCCAGACGTCGGTCGCAGGAAGGCAGCCGGCAAAAATCGACCGGCCGCCCCACGCTCATCTATGGGAAAGGAAGGCGGCCCGCCCAGGAGGTGAACGGGCCGCCGCGGATCAATCCTGGTGAGAAGGGTGTGACTGCGTCCAGGCAGATCCGAGACTGAAAATCCTAATTACTTGGACGCACTCCGGCAATGGAGAGTTGCGCGCGCTTAGCTCGCGGGCTTTCCCCGCCTGAACTCGATGGTGCAATGGGATTTTGCCCCTGGCGTGAAACGCCACTGGCTCAGCATCGCGAGCACCTGCGGCTCCCATTTGGCGTCAGTGGAACGATCGACGCGCAGGTTCGCGGGCACCCCGGAATCGTCGATATCGAACGCCACGTTGACCACCGCGTACTCCTCGGGACCGGAAGCATCCGGATAATCGGCGCTCGCCAGGTCCCGCTCCGGACCATCGAAGCTCGCTCGCGCCATGAGCCAGTCAGCCCGCCCGGCGAGCAGCTGGAAATTCACGGCGACGCTGGTCAGGACGGCGACCGGTTTCCCGTCCATCGTGCCAGGAATGAACTGCCAGGACTTCACCGCCTCGACTGCCTTTTCATCCAATCCCATGCCCAGCGATTTTGAAACGTGCACGTCGCGCAACGTTGCGTCTTGGTCGACAATCAGCCGGATGACCACCGTTCCGCTCAGCCGCGCCATCCGCGCCTGATCCGTGTAGTCCGGCGCACTGCGCTCGATCACGCGGGGAGGCATAGCTCCATCGTCCACCGTGTACACCCGCGGCGGATCTCCTGCGAGACACGCAGTGCCCACAGCGGTCGCCAGAGCCAGCAGCGCGACCGTTCTCATTCCTCTTTTATTCTAGCCGAAGGTACTGGAATTCCACTTGGATCGAATTCGAGGCGCGCACAAGGTTTTGATTTGGTGTCCCCCGGCGTGTTGGCGCGGAACGTGCTTGGTTCGAAACGTTTTCCGAAAGGAGTGGCTCGTGAGCGCTGCCCTGGTCGCCGCGTCCCCGGCGCTTCGCGTTCATGCTGTCCGGGCTCAACGCCGCAGCCCGGTTGGGCCGCAAGTGCTGTTGTGGTCTGTCACGTTAGCGTTGGCTGCGTCGCTCGGAGCCATTGAGTTCGCGTCCGTGAAAAAACCCGCCGGAATGAGCGTGCGCGAGCAAAACGGTCAACTCATGATCGCGTGGAAACCGTCGACGACCGGACGTCTCGAAATTCTCGACGGAAACCGGCGAACCGCCATCGAGATTCCGCCGCAGCTCTGCGGGCTAACCTACGCGCGCCGCAGCGGCGACGTTTCCGTGCTTCTCATCACCGAGAGCGATCAGGACACAGCTCACTTTGTCGCGCGCGATCCTCGAAATCCGGGCGAAATGAGCGCCCAGATGCGCGCTCTATCCGCTGACGCCCGTTCCGCCCGCATCGAAACCGAAAGCGAGTTGTGGCGCATCAGCCGCATGCAATCTTCGGCGAACCGGATGATCGACAAAGTAACCCCGCCACTCGTCAAACCCGCGCCGAAACCGGCGGCTGAGAAGCAAGCCGTAATCAAGTTCCGGCGCTGAACTTCACTGGGAATTGAACTGTCACCCGCGGCATGACTGCCGCGGCTCGCCCACATCGCGGAACGTAACGTCGGCCCGCGAACCGCGCCAGTGATGGCGCGGGCTCTTGCCCGCTCTTAAGCCAAAAACGATTTTCCGCAGCTACAGTGACGTTTCGCATTGGGATTGCGAAACACGAACGCGCTTTCCATCAGCGATTCGGTGTAATCGAGGATCATTCCATCCAGGTATTTCAGGCTCTTGGGATCGACGAACACCTGCACGCCGTCGCGCTCGAAAATCTGATCGGTCGTCTTCGGGGAGCTTTCCAGCTTGAATTTGTAACT
>JASHWA010000478.1 GCA_030044325.1 Bryobacteraceae bacterium | reverse complement strand
CTAAACGCATCCGTCGGCGCGAAAAAGGCCCGCGCCGAGGCGGTTGGAGACGAATTTATTGCGCTGGAGCTCGATTCGCCAGTTCACGGCCGGCAAACGATTTCGATCGACTACCGCGGCAAGCTGGACGAAAAAGCCATTGTCGGCCCGTATCGCAAACAGACCGACGGGGATTGGTACGTCTTCAACAGCTTCACGCCCATCGACGCCCGCCGCGCCTTCCCCTGCTTCGACGATCCCAAATTCAAAACGCCCTGGCAGATGACGATTCACGTCAAACGCGGCGATAATGCGTTCACCAATGGCCGCATGCTGAGCGAAACTGATGAGCCGGACGGAATGAAAGCGGTCCGTTTCGCCGAAACCAGGCCGCTCCCGGCGGAAGTCGTGGCATTCGCGGTGGGACCCTTTGACGTTTACCAAGGCGTGGAAGCCGGCCACGGCACTCCCATTCGCGTGATCACAGCCAAAGGCCACGCCGAGGAAGGAAAACTCGCCGCGCAGGCAAGCGTGGACGTTCTGCCGCGCCTGGAAGCCTATACGGGAATCCCGTATCCATTCCAAAAGCTGGATCATCTGGCGGTTCCCGAATTTCCTTTCGGCGCGACGGAAAATCCGGGCCTGATCGTGTATCGCAATCGCTCCCTGCTGGCCGCGCCCGGCGAGGATGCGCCGGAAAAGGCGCGTTCCATTCGAGCGCTTCAGGCGCACGAAGTCGGCCATCAATGGTTCGGCGACCTGGTGACGCAGGCGTCCTGGACCGACGTCTGGCTGAGCGAGGGATTCGCCACCTGGATCGCATCGAAAATGATGGATGAAGAGCAGCCGCCCGCGCGCCGGCATCTGGCCGCCGTCGCCGCGCGCGAGCGCATCATGCAAACCGACGATTCCGAGCGCGCCCGCCCGGTGCGCCTGGAGATGCACAGCCGCGAGGACACCAGAAATGTCTACGCCCAGGTCGTCTATCAAAAAGGCGCCGCGATTCTGCTGATGCTCGAAGGCTGGCTGGGAGAGGACAAGGTGCAAACGGGCCTGCGGGCGTATCTGAAGAAGCACGAGTTCGCCAACGCAAGCACGGCGGATCTCGAATCGTCGTTGGACCAGACATCCGGCGTCGATCCCGCGCCGGTGATGGACGCGTTTTTGAACCACACCGGCGTCCCGGTCATCCGCGGCGATTGCAACAACGGGGTGGTTCGCATCGAGCCGCAAAGCGTCTCGACGATCCCTGTTTGCGTGCGCGGCCCGGGTGTCGCGCAGACTTGCGCGGTGATCGACTCCGCGCGGCGCTCGATCGAATTGCACCATTCCTGCCCGGCCTGGCTCGATTTCAACTCCGGCGCGACCGGTTACTATCGAACCGCGTGGAGCACGGCGCAATGGAACGCGCTCGATCTGAATCAGCTCACCGCAGCCGAGCGCCTGATGCTGGTCTATGACCTTCGCGCGGAAAAAACCGGCGACGATCTTCTAAAAAAGCTGGCCGACGATCCCGAGCCTGAAATCCGGCGCGCGGCTACGGGCGACGATCGACGCGGGAAGCAGTAAGCGCGCGATGGCGCCCTGCGGCCCCACGGCCCACGCATTGGAACCCGAAAAGCTCATCGCGTTGTAGCTCGCGGCGTCGAACTGCTTCCACGATTTTCCGTCGTCGGTCGAAATGTCCGAACCCGACGTTCCCGTCGCGATCCACACTTTGCCGATGCACTTCACATCGGAGCGAAATCCGTGCAGCGCTCCGCCGGCGGTCCACGTCTTTCCACCATCCAACGTTATCGCAATCGTTCCATCCGTCCCGCCCGGATTCTTGTAATCGCCTCCCACCGCGATTCCCTTCCTCGGATTCGCGAACGCGATCGCAAAAATCCCGGCGCTCGGCGAGTCATTCCGGACGGGCGTCTTCGCAACCGACCACGTTTCGCCCCCGTCGGTCGAATGAAACACGCGCGCGCCTTTGGCGCCTCCGGTTCCGAACCACGCTTCATGACCGCCGCGCAGGGTCAGACACGAATTGCTCGCCGCGAACGCGCCCTCCTTGGCTTCCGCCGACGGCCCCTTCTGCTTCTTCCACGTTTCGCCGCCGTCGTCCGTGGTCATGACCTCGAAACGGCCCTTCACTGGATCGCCGATGAGAATCCCATGCGCCGGATCCCAAAACGCGATGGCATCGAAAAACGCATCCGGATCGAGATTCGGATAAACCAGGCGCCAGCTCGCGCCCGCGTCAGTGGTCTTGTAGACGCGCGATTTTTCGCCCGAGCCGATGCTCAACAGGATTGCGGCCGACTCGTCGAGCGCCTGGACCGCGCGAAAATCCATATCCGCGGCGCCCGAAATCTTCCCGGCTTTCCACGCCGCGCCGCCGTCGGTGGTGCGCAGAAACGTTCCGCCTGTGCCGCTCGCCCACACGACCGATTCGGTAACCGCGCTCACGCCGCGAAGCGAAGCGTTCGTCCCGCTCGATTGCTGCGTCCACAACTGAGCGAAAGCGGCGGGGATCGCCAGGAAAAGTCCAGGAAGGAATTTCATCCCTGTAACATATGATTGCGCAAACCCGATGTGTCTGTGAAAAAGGGGGCTGACATCCTTTTTTCGCGACGCTCTCTCCCTTGAATTCGCGTTCACCGGCGGGGCTCGCGGACCGGGGGTTTAGCGCGACCACCGGGGCGCCGGAACCCGGGGACGTTACCATGAAAGCATCGGAATGGGTTCAATTGTCCAGATCAGCGTCTCCCGCGGCGGAGTTCCCAAGCGCTCGGTGGCCTCGGCGGAAATCACAACACTGGGGATCTCCGGCGATGCGCATGCGCATGCGCACATCCACGGCGGCCCGCGCAAAGCGATCCTGATCCTCACTTCCGAAGGAATCGACGAGCTCGCCGCCGAAGGTTTCGCGCTCTACCCCGGGGCGCTTGGCGAGAATCTCACTACGCGCGGCATCGATCGCCGCGGGATGCGCGCCGGGCAGCGCTATCGCACGCCGAACGTGGTGCTGGAACTCACCCAAATCCGCGTGCCATGCGAACAGCTCGATATTTACGGCTCCGGCATCTGCCCGGCCGTCTACGACGCGCAGGTGAAGGCCGGCGATCCCGCGTCGCCGCGCTGGGGATTGAGCGGATTCTACGCCTGCGTTCTGGTTTCGGGCGTCATCCGCACGGGCGATCCCCTCCAACTGGCCGAAGAAGCCGCCTGATCATGCGCCGTCTTTCCGAACTCCAGTTTGAAGACCGCGCCCGTGTGGAGCGCGAAATTTCCGGCCTCGCGCGCGGAATCCCCTCCGCCATTCTCGACCGTATCGATCTGCTGCTCTCCACCTCTGCCGCACCGGAACAGGGCCTCGAATACTTCGCCAGGCTGCGCGAGCATCAGCCCGCCGCCTTCGACCGCGTCACCCGATCGCTCCCGCTTCTGCGCTACCTCACCGCCGTTTTCACCAACAGCCGCTTTCTATCCGAGGAGATCATCGAACATCCGGCGTGGGCCGAAGAGCTGGCCGATACGTCCGATCTCAACTCCATCCTCGAGACCGATCAGTATCAGTCACGCTTGCAGGCCGCGCTTGCGCCCGGGCTTCCCAGCCCGCTCGATCTTGCGCAATTCCGGCGGCGCCAGATGCTGCGAATCGTGGTGCGCGACGTCCTCGGGCTCGGAACGCTTCCGGAAATCACCTCGGAGCTGTCGGCGCTCGCCGGCGCGATCGTCGAAACCGCGTACCGGCGCATCCATGCGGATCTGGTCGCGCGGTTCGGCGAAACGGATGCGAAGTTCTGCGTGATCGCGCTGGGGAAGCTGGGCGGCGTGGAGCTCAACTACAGCTCGGATATCGACCTGATGTTCTTGTATTCGGAAAACGGAATGACCCGCGGACCGGCCGCGATCACCAATAAGGAATTTTTCAAGCGCGCGGCCAACCAATTGACGGAATTGCTTTCCACCTACACCGCCGAAGGGATGTGCTATCGCGTGGATCTGCGCCTGCGGCCGGACGGCCGGCTGGGCGAAGTGTGCATTTCGCTCGACGGCGCGCGCCAGTATTACGCGACGCGCGCCCGCGATTGGGAGCTGCAGATGCTCATCAAAGCCCGCGCGGCGGCGGGCGATCGCGGCGTGGGACGCGCGCTGCTGGATTTCGTCGAGCCGCGCATTTATTCGAGCACGCTCGATTTTTCGGCTGTGGAGGCGATTTCGGAGACGCGCGAGCGGATCAACGAAAAGCTGGCGGCGCGGCGCCGGCCGAAAAATGAAATCGACATCAAGCTGGATCGCGGCGGGATCCGCGATATCGAATTCGTGGTGCAGTGCCTGCAGCGGCTGCACGGAGGAGCGGAGCCGTGGGTGCGCCACGGCGGCACGCTGCTGGCGCTCGCGCGTCTTCAGGACAAGGGATTTTTGTCGGAAGCCGAGTATGGGCGGCTGGCCGCCGCGTATCAATTTCTGCGCCACCTGGAGCACCGGCTGCAGTTCGCCGACGATCGCCAGACGCATGCGCTTCCTTGCGAGCGCGTGGAGCTCGATCACCTCGCGCGCCGCATGCCCGGAGCCGATCCGTCCGGCCGGTCCGCGGACTGGCTGCTCGACCAGGTGCGCCGTCATTTCGCGAACGTGATCGAAATTTATGAGCGCGTGGTTCATTCGCTGCCCGCGCCGCAATCGACCATCGCCGTCCCCGCGCCGGCGTATGCGCCGCGCCGCGGCCAGCGCGCGTTCGAGCATTTTCTCGAGCGCTCCGGTCCCGCCCTGCTCCCACCCGGCGATCCGCGCACGCGCTGCGCCGTCGATCTGTTCGATCACAGCCCGTATTTCGCCGAGGAGCTGATCCGTACGCCCGCTCTTGCCGAAGAGATCGGCCGCGAGCCGCTCGAAGATTCCGCGCCGCAGGAGCCCGTCGAGCTGCGCCGCTGGTTTCGCCGGCACATGCTGCGCATCCAGTCGAAGAGTATCTGCCGCGGGTTTCCGATTTTCGAGACGCTTTCGGAAACCTCCGAGCTGGCGGACCGCGTGATCGCGCGCGCTTATGAAATCGCCATCGCCAGCGTGCGCGCCGCACATCCCCCGCTCGACCCGGCGTATCGGCCGTCGAACCAGATGTGGGTGATCGCGCTCGGACGGCTGGGAATGCGGGAGTTCGATCTCGCCTCCGACGCCGACCTGGTTTTTGTGCTGGCCGATTCCGATGCGGCGGAGATCGCGTTCTGGAGGCGCGTCGCCGAGCGCATCATCGACCGGCTGAGCGCCTACACCGGCGAAGGCGTGCTGTTCTCCGTCGATACGCGCCTGCGGCCCAATGGCGGCGGAGGTCCGCTGGTGCAGACCGAATCGGCGGTGCGCGATTATTTCGGCAAGACCGCCGAAGCCTGGGAAGGCATCACCTATATGAAATCGCGCGCGGTGGCGGGCGACGCGTCGCGCGCCGAATCGTTCCTGCATCTTTTGCAGGAGGTGGACTGGCGGCGCTACGGGCAAAGCGGGCGCTCGCGCACCGATCTGCGGCAGATGCGCATGCGGCTGGAAAAAGAGCAGGGGGCCTCGCATCCGCTCAAGGCCGGCCGCGGCGGATACTACGACATCGATTTCATGCTGATGTATCTGCGACTGAAAAGCGCGGGCATCTTTTTCAAGGTGCTCAACACGCCCGCCCGCATCGAAGTGCTCGAAAGCATGGGGCACCTGGATCGCGCGGAAGCGCAGTTCCTGGATCAGGCCGCGACGTTTTACCGGGCGCTCGATCACGGCCTGCGCGTGCTGTCTGGCCATGCGGAAGGCAAACTGCCGGCTTCCGAGTCGCTGCGCGAGACGCTGGGGGAACTGGTGAAGCGCTGGTCGCCGGTGCCGCTGGATCAGCTCGCCGAGATTCGTGCGCGGACGCGGGGGTTGTTCGACCGGCTGTTCGGGTGAGGGACGGATGACCAACGCGCCCATAACTGACGCGCCTCGGATCGAATCAGGTTGCCGCGGACGACAGCGGGCTGCTCGATTCGCGAATATGCAGGATCGTGTCGAGCACGGTTTTGCTGCGCCGCCGTTCCGGCTCGTGAATCCGGCTGAGCAGGATTTCCATCGCCTTGGCGCCTATTTCATAGGACGGCTGCGCCACGGCGGTCAGGCGCGGGCGAAGAACGTCGCAACAAAACGGATCGTCGAACGCGGCGATCGCGATATCGGCCGGCGAGCGCAATCCCATGTCGCGCAGCGCGCGCAGCAGGCCCGCCGCGAGCATGGCATCGGCCGCCAGAATCGCATTGGGACGCGGATTCCGCTTGGCGAGCGCCGCGCCCGCGCGATAGCCTTCATCCAGCCCCGAGTGGCTTCCGGCTTCGAGGCTCGCCTCGAACGCGAGCCCCGCATCCTGCAATCCCCGGCGGTATCCGGCAAAGCGCTCCTGCTCGACCGGATCGGCGCGATCGCCATGCAGAAAAGCGATGGAACGATTCCCCATGGAAGCCAGGTGCACCACGGATTGATGGGCCCCCTTGTAGTTGTCGGCGAGCACGCAATCGAGACCCAGGCCCGGCAACTCGCGGCCCAGGCACACGATCGGCACGCCCGCGTCGCGCACCGCGCGAATGTGGCTCTCTTCCGGACCGGTCGGCGCGAGCAGGATTCCATCCACGCGGCGCGTGCGCAGGGCAACGAGGATCTGCTGCTCGCGCTCGACCTTTGCGTCGGAATCGAGCATGACCAGCAGATAGTTCCGCGCCCAGGCCGCGTCTTTCGCGCCGCGCATCATTTGGGGAAACAGCGGATCGGTGATGTCGCGCAGGACCATCCCGATCATCTTCGTGTGCCGGCTTTTCAGGCTCTGGGCGAGCTGATTGGGCTGATAGTCCAGTTCCCGAACGACCGCCAGCACGCGATCCCGTAGCCGAGTGCTGACCGGCACAGTACCGCTGAGCACATTTGAGACCGTTCCGACGGAAACGGACGCGCGCGAGGCAACCTCCCGAATGGTGGCCATGTAATCTTAAATGACACTAACACGCGGTTTGTATCGATTTTGATAACATATTTCGCGTTTATTTTTCTTACAGAATTGACTGGGTTACTACGCGCAATCCTGTCAAGTAGCGCGGCACCTGTTACGAGGACGCCTCCTTCGGCGCGATTCCTAAGGCCTTCATTTTTCGATACAAATGGCTGCGCTCGAGGCCGAGCATTTCCGCGGCGCGGGTGACATTCCCCTTGGTTTCTTCGAGCTTTTTCTGGATGTAGTCCCGCTCGGCGGCCTCGCGGACCTCCTGCAGACTCCCAAAATGATCGATGGGACGTTCGAAAACGGCACGCCGCAAGCGGTCGAGCGGAATATGGCGCGCGTCGATGCGGATTTGCGGATTCATAATCACGATCCGCTCCATCAAGTTGCGCAGTTCGCGGACATTCCCCGGCCAGGGATATTCCTCCAGGACGCGTAAAGCTTCCTGAGTCAATTCCTTGGGTTTGCGGCCGTACCGGCGGGCAAATTCCTTTAAGAAATGATCCGCCAGCAGCCGAATGTCCTCGACGCGCTCGCGCAAGGGAGGGACATGGAAGGGAATCACGTTCAACCTGTAAAAAAGGTCCTCGCGAAAATTACCGCGCTCGATTTCCTCTTCCAGATTCTTGTTGGTGGAGGCGACCACGCGCACGTCCACTTGGATCGACTCAGCCGCGCCCACCGGCTCGAAGCGCTGTTCCTCGAAGGCGCGCAGGATTTTCGCCTGGGTGCGCAGCGACATGTCGCCCACTTCGTCCAGGAACAGCGTTCCGCCGTGGGCTTTCTGCAATTTTCCGATTTTGTCCTCGACCGCGCCGGCGAGGCTGCCGCGGCGATGGCCGAACAGCTCGCTTTCGATCAGCTCTTCAGGAATGGCGGCGCAGTTCAATTCGATGAACGCATCGGCGGCGCGCGGGCTGGCCGCGTGGATGGCATGCGCGATCAGCTCCTTGCCCGTGCCGCTTTCCCCGAAAATCAGCACCCGCCCGTTGGTGGCGGCCATCAGCGATAACTGCTGGCGCAGCGCCTTCATGGGAACGCTCTCGCCGATGATCTGCGGACGGGTGCTGCCCTGCTCTTTCAGCCGGCTCAATTCGAGCTCCAGGCGCCGCTGCTGGATGGCGTTGTTCAGGACCACCGTGACCTTTTCGATGGTGAGCGGCTTTTCGAGGAAATCGAAGGCGCCCAGCTTGGTGGCCTTGACCGCGGTTTCAATGGTTCCGTGGCCCGAAATGATCAGCACCTGCGGCCGGTCTTCGATGGGAAATTCCTGGATGCGCGCGAGCGTTTCCATTCCATCCATCCCCGGCAGCCACACGTCCAGCAGAACGGCGTCGTAGCTGTTGCGCGCCAGCTCTGCGATGCACTGCTCCCCGCTTTCGACCACCTGGCATTCGTAACCTTCGTCTTCGAGCACACCGCGCAGGGACTGGCGAATGCCCGGCTCGTCGTCCACGATCAGGACGCGCGTGTTTTTCACGCGCGCGCCTCCGCTTCCACCACGATCGCGGCGGGAATCTCGACGTAGAAGCGCGCTCCCGCCGGCCGGTTGTCTTCGACGCGAATGCGGGCGCCGTGTTCGGAAAGAATATGATTGACGATGGCCAGGCCCAGTCCGGTGCCGCGTCCTTTCGTAGAAAAGTAGGGAAGAAACAGCTTTTCTTTGTCCTCGGCGGAGATGCCGCAGCCGGTATCGGCGATCAGCAATTCCACCGATTCGCCGGAAACCGAGTGGGTGGTCACCAGCAGCCGCCGCACCAGCGATTCGCGCATGGCTTCCGCGGCGTTATCCACCAGATTTACGATTACGCGCTTGAACTGCTCGGGATCGGCGTTGACCGGCGGCAGATTGGACGCGAGATCCACGCGCAGGTCGATGCCGTCGAGGCGTTCCGCAAACACGCCCAGAGCGTTGCGCACGATCTGGTTCAAATCGCTGGGGACCGGCTGCGCGGCCGGAAATCTCGAAAAACGGGAAAATTCGTCGGCGAGCATTTTGACCGATTCCACTTCGCGCACGATGGTGGCCGAGCATTCGCGCAGGATGCGCTGCGCCTCCGCGGTTGAAGCGCCGCGGTCGAGCTGCCGCGCGATGCGCTCGGCGCACAGCGCGATGGGCGTCAGCGGATTTTTCAGCTCATGCGCGATTCTGCGCGCCACTTCGTGCCAGGCGGCGGCTTTTTGGGCGCGCAGCAGCTCGCTGGTATCTTCGAGAACGACCACGAATCCGGGCGCATCGGAGTGCCGCGCGGGCAGCGCCGAAACGGTCACGGCAAGGTGCAGAACCGCGGTCGAGCGCGCGTCGCCGTCCGATTCGAGGTCGATCTGGCTGGCGGCCACGCCGGTGCGCCGGGCGCGCTTCATCAGGTACTCGATTTCGGCGGCGTCGCCGGGCGGAAAAAGATCGGTCACCTGGGTCGCGGCGGCGATCCGCTCCGGACTGAACAGCCCGTGCAGCGCGCGATTCACCCGCTGGATGCGGCCGTCCGGCGCAAGCGAAATCACCCCGGTGGGAATGCTTTCGAGGATCGCCTCGGTGAAGCGCCGGCGGCTTTCGAGCTCGCGGCTGTTGGCTTCGAGCTCCTGCGTCATTTCGTTGAAGGCGCGCACCAAAGTCGCCAGCTCATCCATGGCTTGCACCTGCACGCGATGGCCGAGATTGCCCCGGCGAACCTCGCTCGCCGCCACCAGCAGCGCGGAAATGGGAACGCTGATCTGGCGCGCCAGCACCAGCGCGATCCAGGTGGCCACCCACAGAATAAACAGCGCGATCAACAGCAGAAACAACGAATACAGATTGCGGAACCATTTGCGCTGAAAAACGATCTGGTTGTATTGGCGCATGTAGCTGTTGATCTCATGCTGCTTCACCGCAAGATCGATCCCCGGACGCACGCCCACCGTCAACATGCGCCCGTCGGCGAGCGCGGCCTGAGCTTCGAAAACCAGCGTGGCCGGATCGCCTCTTCCTTCCGGGCAAACGGGAGTGCCGTCGATGCGCAAACTGGCGATGCGGTTGTCCGAACAGATCCGCCCGAAATCCGCCTTTCCGCTGGAAACGTCGGGCACGAGCGCGATCCAATTGGCCAGGTCCTGCGCCCGCTCGCGCACTTCGCTGTCGAGCGCGTTGGCGGTTTCCACCAGATTGGCGCGGATATGTTCGGCCGGAACGCCGAACCATTTATCCAGCGTGCGATTCAAGATCGCGTAGCCGAAGGCGACCAGAAATACGACCGGAAGCAGGCTCAGCGCGAGCGCGCCCATCACCAGCTTGGATTTGATGCGCGAACCTTCGCGGCTGCTCTGGCGGGCGAGGTACAGCTTGACGCCCTCGCGAAACAGCATGAATCCGAGCATCACCGTGAGCAGAAAGATGAGCGTCGAAACGGCCCAGAAAACGAAGGTCTGCGCGGTGTCGGCGGGTCCATATTCGCCGAAGCTGAGGGAAACCTGCCACACCACCAGTGTCAGGAGAATGGCAAGAAGGACCAGTCCGGAGCCGATGAGGTACCGCTTGCGCATGACAGTCTTAATTATAGGAGGCTTCGGGATGAGAGGATTTCCCGGATTAACACACAAATATAAAGAACTTATGCCCAGAACAGCCGCGCGTATCGCGAAAGTGCCCGCCGAAGTGGTCGAACATCGCATCTATCTTATTCGGGGCTTTAAAGTTATGATCGATTCCGACCTGGCGAAACTGTACCGCGTTCCGACCAGCCGGCTGAATCAGGCGGTCCGGCGGAACAGAAAGCGGTTTCCCAGAGATTTTATGTTCCAGCTCAGCGCCGAGGAGGTGGACAACTTGAGGTTGCAATTTGTGATCTCAAGTTCAGATTGGGGAGGCCGGCGATATCGCTGCTATGCGTTCACTGAGCACGGGGTCGCGATGCTGTCGGCAGTACTGCGCAGCCGCCGCGCGGTCGAGATGAGTATCCTTGTGGTGCGCGCCTTTGTGCGCTTGCGCGAAATGATCGCGTCGAATAAGGATATGGCCGCGCGAGTGACGTTGCTGGAAAACAATCAGGAGCAGCACGCCGAATTGATCGGCATACTGTTTGATGAGCTCAAGGCGATGAAGCTGCTGCCGCCGGGCAAGACGCGCTTCGGTTTTAGGACGACTTGAGATCACAAATTGTGATGTCAAGATTCCAGGATCACGATCGCCATGGCCTGCTCGCGGGTATGCGTGAGCGAAAGCGCCACGCTGCGGACCCCGAGTTTCGCGGCGATTTCCGCGGCTTTTCCGTAAAAGGCGAGCGTCGGCCGGCCCGAGGGTAAATTGGTCACCTCGAAATCCCGCCACGCGATCCCGCCGCGCCAGCCGGTGCCGAGCGCCTTCATGCCCGCCTCTTTGGCCGCGAAGCGCGCCGCGAAGCGCTCGTATGGATTCGCCTTGCGCTCCGCGTAGGCAATCTCGCGGTCGGTGAAAACCCGGCGTTTGAACCGTTCTCCGTGGCGCGCGATCGCCTCGCGCAGGCGCGGAACCTCGCACAAATCCACGCCCGTGCCGACGATCACAGCCCCGCTCCGCTGGTGGTGATGGTGAGCCGGCCGTGCTTCACTCCTTTGGTCGAAATGAGCGCTTCCGCCATCTTGCGCACCGCCGAAGCGCGCCCCTTGAGCACCAGAACCTCCAGGCAGTGGTCGTGGTCGAGATGCACGTGCAGCGTGGAAAGCACGTTGTGGAAGGCCTGATGCTGCATTTCCGTCAAGCGCTCCGAGAGCATGCGCACGTGATGATCGTAAACCAGCGTCACGGTTCCAACCACGACCGTGTCGGGCAGCTCCGCCGCGGTTTCGATGAGCTGATCGCGAATCAAATCGCGAAACGCTTCCGAGCGGTTGGTGTACCCGCGCCGCCCGATCAACTCGTCGAACTGCTTCAACAGCGCGGAATCGATAGCCACGCCAATGCGGCTGAGATCGCTCATGCTTCCGAGACTAGCAGCTTGCTAAAGGGGACACGGCCAACA
>JASHWA010000477.1 GCA_030044325.1 Bryobacteraceae bacterium | reverse complement strand
GCAACTGGCGATAGCGCCTGGAGGCGTTCCACTTCCTTTGAAAGCGCGCGATGATGACCGACGTGCTCTATCGTCGATTCGGCCAGTTTGTGGAACGCCACTCCCATCAGAATGGGCACGAAGCTGAAGAAAAAACCCGTGGTGTGAAATGCCAGCACGCTTAACAACACTGCCATAAACGGGACCAGCAGGAACGTCAGAATAACCACCCACGCACGGTGCAAAAACCAGGTCGCCGTGAGCAGACACAAGCCGAGAACGAAGTCGATCTCCAGAAAAGTAAGCGCCGTCGGCACGCTGATTCCTTTTTCCACCGATACGATCGTCTCGGCGAGGATATCCACGCCGTGTAGATAGCCCACCGGAGTCACGTATTTGTCGCGGGCGGCACGGTACTCGCCGCCGATCGCCGCGATGTTGCCTTTTAGCGGATTGGAGTTCTTCCAGGGCGCAGAGTCCGCAGCCTTCAACACCACCTTTGCGGACAGTGTTTGAAACGAAGCCGCGGCGTAGTTAACCAGCTTCTCGGTGTTCGGAGCTTTCAGATCATCGGCCGAAGTGAGAGATTGCGAAGCCGTGTCACAGGAGAGCGTCGCGTCTTTGGCTAACTGCGCGGCAACATAGGCGAGGTTGCCGACCGCCGTTTTCTGCCCCGGCTTTTCGTCCCACACGACTGGAACATAGCCGCGAACAACTCCATACTCATCCGGCATCGAGGCGGGAACGCCGCGGCAATCCGGACTCGCCAGTCCTTTCAAATCGTCCAGATGATACGCTTCCGTCGTGGGATCGTACCATCCGCCCGCTGCCCATACAATACGCTGCTTCGCTGCAGCGGATGGAACGGCAGCATCAGCAGCGGCCCTTTCCGCGGCACTCCAATCCGAAGTATCCAGATCGACGATGATGACCTTCGCGCCCGACAGAGCGCATGCGCGCATCAGTTGCGCGACCTTTGACGGCGAAAGGGGACTCTTGGCGTCGAACAGCTCCGGGTCTCGATAGTCATTTTCAGTAATCGAGATAATGGTCACCGACCCAGGCTCGGCCGGCCGATTCTTGCTCAGGAACAGGACGTCGAGATTGGTCATCTCCAGATTGCGGAAAGCGGAGTGGCTGTGGAGAAACCATGAAATCGCTCCGATGACGAGCACCAATGCGATGCCGGTCGAAAAGTGCGCCATAGCGGAGCGGGCCTTGTGTTGACTCATCGCCCGGAGCCTTTGCCCGCGGCCAATTGCTTCAGCACGGCCGCCAGGTACACCCTTCGCGCTCCCGTCATCGCTTCAGGCCAATTCTTCGTCACCGCGGCAGCCTCCGCGAAATCGGCCTGCAAGCGAACTCCGGACCGGGTCACCAGCACCATGGCTGTTTGTCCCGGCACGCTCGACTTTTCGCGCAATTGCAGCTCATACAGGCCCGCTTTGACTGCCCCGCCGCGGGCGATCGCTTGTGGAGGGGTCCAGTGCAAATCGAGTCTTGCCGTCGATCCCGCCCCGTCGAGGGGCCTGAGTTCGGCAATGTAATCGCCCTGAGCCACGGACGCAAGTGCCGGCGCGAAGTCAGGTCTTGCGCCGCGCAGGTTCAATACTGCTTCCGTGGCATCCGGCGTTGCCGCGCCCCGGCTCATGGTGAATACCGGCGTTGGTGAATCGGGCAGCGTGAGCCGATTCCAGATATCGCGAAGCCGCTCGGAAATGCTGCGCGACGATCCTAAGAACGCGATCTTCAGCGGTTGGCTGCATTCCTTCGGCAGCGTCCGGCAGTCCCGGTTTTCGACGGAGCCGTCGATGAATCCGATATAAATAAAAGCGCTCTCCACATCCCCGCGCAGTTCTATGACCTCGCCATTGTTCACAGCCTGGCCCCGCACCAGGTCCGTGGCGAACTGCGGGGCCGTGCGCCACTGGCCGGAAACATCGAAAACATACGCGACCGCGTTCGTCTCTTGGGCGTGGACCGATGCGAGCAATCCGAACAGAAGAAGTCGGCGCAAATGGAAACCTCCGCGCGCCACCCGGATTCGTGCCCTCCGCATTGATCACCCCCGCCCGATTACCGCGCCGCCGCCGCAGCGCCTCATGATCCACGCGTTGATCCGGCTCATCTATCGTAGCCGGTTGGTTCCGCTCTCGATGGAATGGTCAGATCCGGCACCGAAAGCTCAGTTCGAATCAATCACGCAGCGGAAACCTAGATATGGGTTTCGCGTTGTCGGGACATACTTGTTGCGTACTGAAACGCGAGCGTCAGAACCTACAAATCCCCAAGCCAAGCCGCGAACGGCTTTCTCAATCCCGTTCGGCGCGTAATTGCCCTCCGTCCACTCCACGACATTTCCAAGCATGTCGTACAGCCCGAAGGCATTCGGCTTCTTTTGACCGACGGGATGGATTGTGACGCCATGCGCGACAAGGAGCCTCTCGTAACGAGTCCAGACCTTGTGAGCCTGAATCGTCCATAGGTCATCGCCATCAATGGGTTGTGGACCGCTGTTGTTCGCGTACCAGGCGATCTCCTCCAGCGGGCCGTATAGAGATTGCGTCGTTCCGCCGCGCGCAGCGTACTCCCATTCGAACTCACTCGGCAGGCGTCCGCCATCCCATTTGCAATAGTCGGTCGCGTCCTGCCAGTCGACCATAGTCATCGGAAGGTTCGCCGACGCCCAATTCTGATTAAGAACCTGTCCTGCGACGCGCGCCGTTGCCGGGAGCGGACGTCCCCGTGCACGAGCGAACCGAAGGTATGCTCCGACGGTTACTTCGGTCCTATTCATCCAGAATCCAGGACTCTCGAATTCACTAGGCTGCAGATCGGTACCGCCCGCGCCTCCGGAGCTCATGCCGAGCGTGGCATGACCTGCGGGAATGCGAACGTACTGCAAACCGCTCGGAGCCGGCATGACACGCGCGCTTACTCCCGCAGCGGGGATCGCTTCGTGTTCCGCCTCCGTGACGCCGAGCTTCGCGGCCGTCACCCTATGGAACACAAACGACCCTCCGTCGTGCCCCGAGTTCCGAATAGGGTCTAGCTCCGGCAATTGGCTCGACCGCCCTCCCACGGATTCGCGCAAATCGCCAAAAATCTCCTCGACAGCGAAATCGTCAAATTCGATGCGCTGGAGCGCAGCGATGAATGCCGCCGCAAAGATCGAATGATTATCCGCTCCTCCATCGGCCACCGGCTCGTTTCCACCGCTGGCGAAAAGCTCGCGGGAGGCGCGCTGCCGCAGTCTTTCAAGTACGCGTGCACGGTCCGCTCCCGGCGAAAAACTCTCGGCCCTCGTCACCCCGCGTGTAAGCGCTCCCGAGAAGCAGCTATCGGAGACGATCAGGACATGTTTGGCGGGCAGCGTCTTCACCGCCGTCACGATATCGTCCGAGCTGATCCACTCGGCCTTATTGTCGGGCTCGGCATCGACGGGCCACCAGTAGGCTTTGTTGTCCGCCTCCGGATCCGTCTGGCCGTGCCCCGCATAATAAATGAGCAACGCGGACTCCGGCGGCAGCGTCTTGCGGTACTGTTCCAGAGCCAGCATAATGTCTCTCCGCTTGGCGTCCCGGAGCAAGGTTGTCCTGAAGCCGAAGTGATCGCGAAGCAGGGACGCGACCGCCTCGGCATCGTGGATGGGTGTGCGCAGCGGTCTGTCCCTGTAGTGGTCATTGCCGATGACCAGCGCAAACGAAGGCGCAGTCTGCCCATGCGCAAGGCCGGCCAGGAAGCCCGCGATCAGCACTCGTGATATGCGCATATCACCTCCGGGGAATTGCCGCGCTGCATCCGCCGCGCAGGAAGATCAGTTGTTTGTCCGGCTCCGGATTAAAATTTCGAAGATCCCGTTGAAACTCCTTGGCGCTGGCGGAACCTGCGTAGTCGTACACATTTCCCGAACATTCTAGCTCGCCCGCGAGGGTGAACAGCGCGAAGGTGCCCACCGATCCGCCGCTGTAGCTGATCTTCGATGCGAGAACGTTGCTGCGGCGCTCGACGACGCCCCCCGATTCAAGCGCCT
>JASHWA010000476.1 GCA_030044325.1 Bryobacteraceae bacterium | reverse complement strand
TCGCGAACCTGGTTCCCGTCGCGAAACAGCCGCCCCAGATGCCCGATTTCATGGGCCGGCTCAAGAAAATCTACGGGAACAAGAAAATCGAGCCGAGCTGGGCGGAATTCCTCGAAGATTTCCGGGACTGACGTGATCGCTTACGCCGACACCAGTTTTTTCGCGTCGCTCTACGGCAGAGACGCGAACTCGGAGCTTGCCATCGCCGAGTTTCGTGCCGCAGGTATTCCCATCGCGATCACGCCCCTGAGCGAGTTCGAGTTCGCCAATGCGCTCGAAGGCCGCCTTTTCCGCCGTGAGATCACGGCACGGAACTCGCGTATGTCCCGCGGTGCGTTTCACACCGATTTGAGCTCCGGGGCGCTGATTCGTCAGGCGCTGCCCGCGGCGCTTTTCGACCGGGCCGTGACCCTTGCCAGCCGGTACACGAGCCGCTACGGCACCCGCTCGCTCGACGTTCTCCACGTCGCCTGCGCCATCGAGCTCGGGGCGTCGATCTTCTTCACTTTCGACCGCCGCCAGCATCGCCTCGCCCGCGCGGCCCGCTTGCGCGTCCGTCCGCGAATTCAGCTCTCGCTGCGCACCAGGTCATCGTAGCTCTCGCGCCGCCGCACGATCCTCCACGCCGCCCCGTCCACCAGCACCTCTGCCGCGCGCGGGCGCGCATTGTAATTGGACGACTGCACGAACCCGTATGCGCCGGCCGAACGGATCGCCACGAGATCGCCCGGAAACACGCCCGCCATTTCGCGGTCGCGCGCCAGAAAATCGCCCGTCTCGCACACCGGACCCACCACATCGACGCGGCTCGCGGGCGCGCCCGTGTCGCGCACCGGGACGATTTCGTGGTGCGCCGAATACAGCGCCGGCCGGATCAGGTCGTTCATCGCCGCATCCACGATCACGAAATCCTTTTCGCCGGTCTTCTTTCGATACAGAACGCGCGTCAACAGCACGCCCGCATTTGCCACGATGGACCGTCCCGGCTCGATCAGCAAGTGCAGATCGCGGCCCGCCAAGCGCGACGCAATGCATGCCGCGAATTCGGAGATCGCGGGAACCGATTGTTCCGGTTTGTAGGACACTCCCAACCCGCCGCCCAGGTCCGCGTGGCGGATATCGAAACCTCTCGCACGCAGCCGGTCGATCAGCTCCAGCACGCGATCGACGGCTTCCATCACCGGCGCCGTATCCACGAGCTGCGACCCGATGTGGCAGCTCACGCCTTCGACCGATAGATTCTTGTGCGCCCGTGCGTGCTCGTACACGGCTTCCGCTTCGCCCAAATCGACGCCGAATTTGTGCGCGAGCCTCCCCGTCGAAATGTAAGCGTGCGTCCGCGCATCGACGTCCGGATTCACGCGCACCGCCACGCGGGCCTTCACGCCGAGCCGGTGCGCCAGCGCGTCGATCAGCGCCAGTTCCGGCTCCGATTCGCAGTTGAATACGAAAATTCCCGCGCCAAGCGCTTCCTCGATTTCCGCGGCCGTCTTTCCCACCCCCGAAAACACGACCTTGGCCGGATCGCCGCCGGCCTTCACCACCCGATACAGCTCGCCTCCGGAAACGATGTCGAATCCCGCGCCCATCTGCGCCAGCAGCCGCAGCACGCCCAGGTTTCCGTTGGCCTTCACCGAGAAACACACCGTGTGCGGCACCGCGGCCAGCGCCTGGTCGTAGGCGCGAAAGTTTTCGCGGATGATCGCGGCGGAATACACGTAACACGGCGTGCCGGCATCGGCGGCGATGTCGGCCAGCGCGACGGCCTCACAATACAGCGCGCGATCGCGATAGCCGATGCTCATCAGCACACCCGCATCACCACCACCGATTGATCGTCGGTGATCGGCGTGTCGTCGCGCCAGGCGTCGAGATCGGCGAAAATCGCGCCCGCGATGCATTTGGGCGACTGGCTGCCGCGCTTCAGCAGCAATTTTTGCACCCGCGCCCGCGAATAGTCCTCGCCCTTCGCGTTGAGCTGATCTTCGACGCCGTCGGAGTAAAGCAGCACCGTATCGCCGATCCGCGTCTGAAACTCGACGACTTCGTACTCCCGCGCTTCGAGCAACCCGATCGGAACCCCTTCCGGTTGCGGCTCTATCAGTTTGCCGTCGCGATAAATCAGCGGAGGCTCCGCGCCGGCGTTGCACATCGTCAGCATGCGCGTGCGCGGCTCCCACAGCGCCACCAGCAGCGTCGCATACTGCGCGTCCACTTTCCGTTCGAGCAGCGTTTCATTCAAAGACTGCATGAGCACCGCGGGACTCCTCCTGCGCGGCGCGAGCGTTCGCAAAACGCCGCTCACCAGCGCGCCGTACAGCGCCGCGGCCGCGCCTTTTCCGCTGATGTCGCCGAACACGATCACCGCGTAATCGTCGCCATGATCGAAAAAATCGTAAACGTCGCCCGAAATTTCCCGCGCCGGCCGCGCGCGCAGCGCCGTCTCCAGGCCGCGCAGCTCCGGCGCTTCACGCGGTTGGAGCACGTGCTGCAATTTGCGCGCGGCTTTCAGATCCTGCTCCATGGCCCGCTCCCGATGCGCGATCTCTTCGTACAGCCGCGCGTTTTCCACCGAGCTCGCGATCTGCGGCGCCAGCAGCGACAGCGTGCGCTGATGATCTTCCGTGAAATACCCGAAGCGGTCGCTTTCGACGTCCAGCACGCCCACCACGCGATCCTGCATGATCAGCGGAACCGCCAGCTCCGAGCGGATATCCGCGTGCGATGCGATGTAGCGCGGGTCCTGCCCGGTGTCGGCCACGCGCACCGGTTCGCGCGATTCCGCCGCCGCGCCGGTGATCCCTTTTCCCAGCGGAATGTTATCCAGCTTCACCCGCTGGTCGTAGCGCACACTGAAACGATGGCGCAGAACGCGCTTGTCCTGATCCACCAGAAAAATACTGAACGCGTCGTAGTTGATCAGCGCGCGAATCGTCGCCGCGATTTTTCCCAGCAGCTCATCCAGATCGAGAATCGAGCTGAACTCCTGCGAAAGATGCGCCAGCGTTCGCATGGTCCGATTCTGGCGATCCAGCCTGCGATACAGCCGCGCGTTGTCGATCGAGGTCGCCACGCGCGCCGCGATCAGCCGCAGCATCGCGCGATCGTGCTCGCCATAAGCCTTGACGCGCGTCGATTGCATGTCGATCACGCCCACCAGCTTGCCGCGCGCGATCATCGGAACGGCCAGCTCGCTGCGCACCGCGTCGAGCGCGTTCAGGTAGCGCGGATCTGTGCGAACGTCGTCCACCAGCACCGCCGTGCGGCTCCCCGCCGCCACCCCCGTGATCCCTTCGTGCAGCGGAATCGTCAGGCTGCGCACCACCTCATCCCGATGCCCGATCGCGTAGCGGATGCGCAGCCCCTGCGTCGCCTCGTTATATAAAAGGATGGCCAGCAGATCGTACGGGATCACCGTCTTGACGATCGACGCCACGCTTTCCAGAAGCTTGTCGAGATCCAGCGTCTCCGACGTGACGCGCGAAACTTCCAGCAAGAAATCGAGCAGCTCCGCGCGCTCCCGAAACACCGCCGATTTACGCGGAGTGGCCACGCGCCGCCTCCACGATCTTCACGCCGGAGCTGGTCCCGATCCGGTTCGCGCCCGCCGCGACCATCGCGTTTAAATCCTCCAGCGTGCGAATCCCTCCCGATGCCTTCACGCCCATCTCCGGCCCCACCATGCGCCGCATCAGCTCGACATCACGCACCGTCGCGCCGCCAGGCCCGAATCCCGTGGACGTTTTCACAAAATCCGCGCCGGCTTTCTTGGCGATCTCGCATGCCGCGACTTTCTGCTCATCGGTCAACAGCGCGGTCTCGAGAATCACCTTCACGACAGCTTTGGGATGGGCGCGATAAACGACCATATCGATGTCGCTGCGAACCTTCTCCAGATTCCCGCCGCGCAGTTCACCAATGTTGATCACCATGTCCACTTCGCGCGCACCGGAATCGATCGCGGCGTTGGCTTCTACCGCCTTCAGGTGAGGCGGGCTGGCGCCCAGCGGAAACCCCACCACCGAACACACCTTCACCTGTGACCCCGCCAATTCCTTCGCCACCAGCTCCACCCAGTACGGATTCACGCACACGCTCGCGAACCCGTATTCCCGAGCCTCCGCGCACACACGCCGAATATCCGCTTCGGTCGCCTCCGGCTTCAATAACGTGTGGTCGATCAACCCCGCAATCCCTGACATCTTCTCAGTCTACTCTGCCGCCGGTGATCAGCAGAACAACGGCCTTGCCGCGCGCCTCTTCGACGGTTTCAAGCGCCGCGAGCGTCGCCGCGCTGGTGAACTCGGCGATCACGCCTGCTTCTTCAGCCAGCTTGCGCTGCGCGGCGGCAATCCGGTCATCGGACACCGCGATCATCCGTCCATCGCTCGCTTCGATCTCTCTAAATAGCCGGATCGCGTTGCGCGGACGCCTCACAGCGATCGATGCGGCCGCCGTCTCGCCCTCCGCCGATCGCGTTCCGCAAAACCGGTCCACCAGCGGACGCACGCCCTCGGCCTGCACGCCGACCAATCGCGGCAGCCGCTCGATCAACCCCAGCTCCCGCGCTTCTCGAAACCCTTTGCCGATCGCGCCCAGCGTGCATCCGTCGCCCACCGGCGCGATCACGAAATCCGGCTCGATCTCCTCGGCGATCTCCAGCGCGCACGTCTTTTTTCCTTCCACCAGGAACGGATTGAACGCGCAGTTGCGGCTGTACCAACCCTTCGCGCGGCCCTCCCGCTCGGCTTCCTCGAACGCGGAATCGTAATTCCCCGCGGAGATTCGAACATCCGCGCCGAATCGCCGCAGCCAGTCGAGCCTCGCCGCGGAAACGCGGTTCGGGACAAACACGTGGCAGCGCATCCCGCAATTCGCCGCAAATCCGGCAAGCGAAATCGCCGCGTTTCCGGCTGACGCGCAATATACATCCTGCGCACCCGATTCGATCGCCAGCGCCATCCCCACCGTCGTCGCGCGATCTTTCAAACATCGCGTCGGATTGCGCGTCTCGTCTTTTAGAAACAGCCGCCCTATCCCCAATTCGGAAGCCAACCGCGGAGCCTCGACCAGCGGCGTATCGCCGGCCGGCAAAATTTCGTGCACCTCGCGAGCCGGCAAAAGCGGCGCATATCGAAACACGCCGCGCGATGAAAACGTCCGTGATCTCGCCGCGCCGTAATCATAATGAACATCCAAAATCCCCGGATCGCCGTCATCTGCGCCGCATCGCGGGCACACGTAAGCGCGTGGATCCATCGCATACTGCGCGCCGCACCGCAGGCATTCCAAAACAGTCGCAAACATGATTGTTCGCCGCTCCAGGTCCCGGCTGCGGCTGGTCCCCCATCCGGCACAAGCCCCGTGCGTCAGCGCGGGGGTAAACAGGACTTCACTTTATTATGATGAGTTATGGCGACCAGCGTTGCTCCCTCCGTCATCGATCTCGAAAAGCAGTACCTGCTTCAGAACTACGCGCGCTATCCGCTCATCCTGCATCGCGGAAAAGGCTGTTACGTTTATGACACCGCCGGCCAGCGCTATCTCGACCTGATCGCCGGAATCGGCGTCAACGCGCTCGGCTACGCGCACCCCCGCATCACCAAAATCGTTCGCGAACAGGCCGGCCTACTGCTGCACTCTTCGAATCTCTACTATCACGAATACCAGGGCCCGCTCGCCCAGCGCATCGCCCGCGCGAGCGGTCTGCAGCGCGTCTTCTTTTCGAATTCCGGCGCCGAATCGATCGAAGGCGCGCTCAAAATGGCGCGGGCACATGGACGAAAAATCCACGCCGGTAAAATCGAGTTCGTCGCGCTCGACAATTCTTTCCACGGCCGAACCTTC
>JASHWA010000475.1 GCA_030044325.1 Bryobacteraceae bacterium | reverse complement strand
CGCGCATTTCGACCCTCAGGCGGGCGTCGAGATTGGAAAGCGGCTCGTCCATGAGGAACGCCTTCGGCCGGCGGATGATCGCGCGCGCCAGGGCCACGCGCTGGCGCTCGCCTCCGGAAAGCTGGCGCGGAAAACTTTTCAGCAATCTTTCGAGACTGAGACGGCGCGCGACATCTTCCACCTGCGGCGCGATTTCGGCGGGAGATTGTTTGCGCACGCGCAGAGGATAGCCGATGTTCTCGGCGACGGTCATGTGCGGATACAGCGCGTAACTTTGAAAAACCATCGCCAGGTCGCGGTCGCGCGCCTCTTTTCGCGTGATATCGATGCCGGCCAGGCGAATCGCGCCCGAATCCGGCGTCTCAAGACCCGCGATCATTCTCAGCAGCGTCGTTTTTCCGCAGCCCGACGGCCCCAGCAGCACGACGAATTCGTCCTCTTGCGCAGTGAGCGAAACCGAGCTCACCACTTCGCGCGCGCCGAATTTCTTGGTGACGTGATCGAGCTCCAGCGGCATCAGCCTTTTACTGCTCCCAACGATAATCCTCGCACCAGATATTTTTGCGCCGCCGAGGCGAACACCAGCACCGGCAGCATCGCCACCACCCCCGCCGCGCTCATCGCGCCCCACTGGATTTCATACTGCGTGACGCGCGACGCGATTCCCACCGGCAGGGTCATGGCGGCCTGGGTTTGCGTGAGAATCAACGCGAACAGAAATTCGTTCCACGCGAAAACCAGGCAGAACACGGCCGTCGCCGCCAGTCCGGGTTTCACCAGCGGCAGCACGATGCGCACCAGCGCGCCGCTGCGCGATTCGCCGTCGAGCATCGCGGCTTCCTCCATTTCGCGCGGCACCTCCTCGAAAAACCCGCGCATCATCCACACCACGAACGGCAGATTGAATCCGGTGTAAACGATCGCGAGGCCGGCCAGCGAATTGATCAGGCCTACGCCGCGCAGCATCAGAAACAGCGGCACGATGGTGACAATGGGAGGCAGCATGCGCGTTGAAAGAATCCAGTCGCCCACGCGCTGGTCCCATCGGCGCGGCCATTCAAAGCGCGCCAGTCCGTAGGCCGCCGGAACTCCGATCAGCAGGGCGGCCAGCGTCGACATGGCCGCCAGCGCAACGGAATTTAAGAAATAAATCGCGAACGATCCGCCGCCGAAGGCTTCCGCGTAATGCGCGAAGGTCGCATGAAATCCGATCCATTGGGGAGGATAGGCGAATTGATCCACTTCACGCTTGAGCGAAATCGTGATCAGCCAGTACACTGGCGCGAGCGCGATCAGCACGGCCACGGACGCGGCCAGATAGCGCAGCGCCTTCATCGCGCCCTCATCGCTTTCATCACGCCGCGCGAAAAAAGCATGGTCGCGATCAGCAGCACGAACGACATCGCGGCGGCGTAGCCGAAATTCGAGAAGCGGAACGCGGTGCGATAGATGTATAGGCTCACGGTTTCGGTCGCGGTGCCGGGACCTCCCTGGGTAAGGATGAAAATCTGGTCGAAGATGCGCACCAGGTCCATGGCGCGCAGCAGCACAGCAAGAACCATCGCGGGTTTGAGCAGCGGCAGCGTCACGTCGCGGAACGTTTGCCATGCGGATGCGCCGTCGATGCGCGCGGCCTCGAGCGGCTCCTGCGGTATGGCCTGCAATCCGGCGGAAAGCAGCAAAAAGATGAACGGCGTCCACTCCCAGATGTCCACACCGATCACGGACGCGAGCGCGGACGATTCGCCGTTGGTCCAGGTGAGAGAGGTATGGATTCCGATTCTGCGCAGCGTTCCGTTCAGAACGCCGAATTGCGGATTGTAGATCAATCGCCAGCACACCGCGGCCACCACCGGCGGAAGCAGCATGGGAACGAGAATGGCCGCGCGAAAAATCGAGCGTGCGCGCGCGAGCGAATCGATCAGCAGCGCGAGCGCGAGGCCCACTCCGAATTCGAACGCCAGCGCGCCCAACGTGAACAGGATGGTCTGCGCGGCCGCGGCGCCGAACACGCGATCGTGCGCAAGACGCGTGAAATTGGCGAAAGTCGGCGCCCCGCCCGCGCCGGTGAGCGCGAGCTTCACGGCGAAAATCAACGGGTAAATCGAAAGCGCGAGCAGCACCGTGACCGATGGCGCGACCCATGGCAGTCCTTCGGGCACGAAACCCGCGGGAATCCGGCGCGTCTTCATGGCGTGCGCTTTAGGATCTCGTCGATCGAGCGCGCGGCGTTGCGCATCGCCGCGGCGGGATCTTCCGCGCCGGCGTTGGCCTTCGACAGCTCGATTCCGAACGCGTTTTCGATCTCGTTCCACTTGGGCGTGCGCGGCCGCGGGCGCGAGGAATCAAGCGAGCGAAGCTGCGCGGGAAAGGCGCGAAAGTTCGCGACCAGATCCGGCAATTCAAACACGCTGCGGCGCGTGGGCGGATTTCCGCGCAGCGCTGCTTGCTTCATTGGCGCCGCATCAGTGGCCCAGAAGATGAAATCGAACGCATCGGCTGCGTGCTTCGACGCCGCGGGAACGCCCACCAGCCACGCGCCCAGCTCGCCCACGCCTTTTTCGCGCTCGCCCGGCATGGTGGTGAAATCGATTTTGCCGGCGACCTTCGATTTCGACGGATCGTCCATCGCGGCGATCCAGGCGGGCCAGTTGATGCTCATCGCCGCGCTCCCCTGGAGCAGATGCGCGGAAACTTCGTCGGCATTAAAGCCCGCATAGCCGGGCGGCGAATATTTTCCCAATTCGAGCATGAAACGCAGCGCCTCGATCGCGGCTGGAGAATCGCAGGCGGCCGATTTTCCGTCGCTGGAAAGAACGTCGCCGCCGAAGGCCCACAGCAGCGGCACAAAATCGGCCACCACGGCGTTTCCCGGCGCCGCGCGCATCACGTAGCCGAAAATTTTTTCCTTCTCGCTGATGGTTTTGGCGGCGCGCAGCACCTCGTCCCAGGTTTTCGGCTCTCCCAGCGAATATTTTTGGGCAAGATCCGAGCGGTAGAAAAATAACTGGGCGTTTCCGACATAGGGCAATGCGAAGTATGTCCCGGCGTTTTTGCAAACCTGCAGGCAAGTGGCGATAAAATCCGCGTCGGGCGGGCGCGGGAGCGGCGCGAGGTTGCCGTTTTCCGACATCAGCGGAAACCACGGATCGTCCATCATGATCACGTCGTAAGCGCCGGTGCGGCTGCTGAGATCGAGCTGCTCTTTTTCGAAAAGATTGGCGTAGGGCAGCTCGACCACCTCGACATGAACGCCGTGCGCCGCGCCCCACTCCCCCGCGGCGGTTTTGAGCGCCGTGCCTTCGACGCCCGCGTTCACGGCGATGGTCAACGATCTCCCCGCCGGATGCGAGCAGGACGCGGTCCAGGCGAGCGACGCGGCCAGTACAGCGAGGATCGGACTTGTTTTTTCCAACGCTTGAGTTTATCGCAGCCGGTACAGGATCGAAAAGTCGGTGCGCGCGACTGGCGCGTAGTGCGTCATCCACTCGCTGAGGTAGGGCTGCCGATCGATCGCAGCCGCGGGATTATACGCGCCCAGGCCGTCGACCACCCAGGTGGGGCGCGATGCGATCAGCTCGCGCCGGTTCGCTTCGAGAAAATCCGCAGCGACCGCCGCGTTCGAAAACAGGTGCCGGTCGGCGAGCAGCCCGGAGATCGCCTGGCTTTCAAGAAACCGCGTGCCGGCGGGCATGCGCGAATCGATAAAGATGTCGGGCCGGAATCCCCACACGAACAGCGTGTCGCCGGGTTTCGACAGCGCGACAAGTTTCGAAGCCGCGGCGCGGCTGTCGCGATCCATCGCGGTATCGCGCCACGCTTGGTCGTGCGCGGCCTCGATATACTGCGGGGCGAAGCGCACGGCCGGAATCGCCAGAAGCGCGAGCATCGCGGCCATCGCCGTGCGGTTTTTCGACAGCATCGACCATCCGCGCGACGCGGCCAGAATCGTGGGAGGAAGCAGCAGAAAATAGTATCGCGGAAAAAATCGCAGCCCCAGGACGGCCCCGACGAAGCACACGGCGATCCAGGCGAGCATTCGCCACTTGCGCTCGCGCAGGATCGCGATCCCGGCCCCGATCGCCAGCGCGGACTGAAATCCGATCCAGTCTAAAGTGCGTTTGAAACCTTCCGAAACAGGATGACTGATAAATGTATTTCGCGCGTAGACCGATCCCCACTCCCATGCCTGGCGGTAGCAATCGAGCGCCGACCCGTGGGCCCACATCCACGCGAGCGCGACCGCGTTCGGCGCCGCGAATCCCACAATCAGCATGGGCGCCGATCGCCACGACCACAGCGCGCAGGCCGCCAGCACGAAGATCGCTTTGGAGCTTGCGAGCAATCCGACGCCGGCCGCGGCTCCGCTCCAGAATGCGCGTCCGCGCCAGGCGAAATACACGGCCGCGGCCTGCGGCAGGATGAGCAGCATGTCGGAAGCGAGCGGAATCACCGCGGAGGCCAATCCGAAGGTGAGAAAAAAAGCGGCGAAAAACGCGGCGAGCAGACCTGCGCGCTCGCCCCATTTTTCGCGGGCGAATTTGCGCAACATCCACGCGGCCGCGATCACGTACGCCGCGCCCGCCATCCGCAGCGCCACTCCCGCGCGCGCGCCCCACCATAAATCGATCCACGCCACCAGCGGCGGCTTGTCGAACCATATATCCCGATACAGCGTTTTTCCGCGCGCGAGCTCCATCGCCGCGGCCAGCGGGAGATTGTCGTCGGCCCACAAAATCCCCGCGTGACACAGCCGCGCGGCGATCACGGCCGCGCCGATGGAAGCGAAAAGCACGCTGTTTCGCATGTCTTCCGAATATACTCGACGCTCGCGCGCCGCCGTCGGCCAACTCTTAGCTCGCGATTCGATTCCGGTCGCGGGCGACCGCGTCCGCGTCCACCTCGATCGCCACCGAGCAGTTGATCGCCTCCACGCTCACCACCACGCGCCACGCGTCTTTGGCGCGCATCACCGCGCCGCGCAGCCCGGCGAGCGGGCCTTCGCGAATCACCACGCGCTCGCCGATCTGAACGTAGGGCGAGGCGAGAATCGGACGGCCGGACTTGACCAGCGCGCGCACCGCGTCGAGCTCGGAATCGTCCACCGGCGCGGGATCGCTTCCTGCGGCCACGATCGAGCGAACGCCGGCCGAGTTCAGCACGCGCATCCGGTCCGCGTAGCCGAAGCGGCAAAACACGTAGCCCGGAAACAGGACCGCTTCGAGCTCCTTCATCCGGTCCGACCAGCGCCTGCGCACGCGCTGGACGGGAAGGTACGCTTCGAGGCCGACGTGTTCGAGCGAGCGCTGCGCCGCGCGCTCGTGATTGGGACGCACGCGCAGCGCAAACCAGGCCGGCTGCGTGGAAACTGCGTTGAACATGATGGACGCCGCCAGAATCGAAAAGGGGAGGTTGGTTCAGTGTGCCGCGGACGCGCGGAAATGTCAAGCGCATCGCCGTCACAAATTGTAGACTGAAGGGATGTCGAATCGTTTTCAAGCGCTGTACGTGGCGGCCGGATGCGCGGCCGCGCTGCTGGTCTCGCCCGCGGTGTTCGGGCAGTCGAAAGCGGCCGGAAATGTGGCCAAAGGAAAAGACGTTTTCGAGATGAACTGCGAGGTGTGCCACAACGCCGACAGCACGGAAAAAAAGATGGGGCCGGGGCTGAAGGGTTTGTTCAAGATGGAGAAGATGGTGAACGGCAAGAAGCCCACCGAAGCCAACGTCCGCGCGATCATCAACGCGGGCGGAAACGGCATGCCCTCTTATCAGGACCTGCTGAGCGATGAAGAAAAAAATGGCGTCATCGCTTATCTGAAAACCCTGTAGCTGTTATCTTAAAAGAAGCGTCCCCATCGTCTAGCCCGGCCTAGGACATCGCCCTTTCACGGCGGTAACGGGGGTTCGAATCCCCCTGGGGACGCCAATGCTTCACACCGGTCGGGACAACGTCTCCCGGCATTGTAGAATCGTTCTCATGCGTTGTTTTCGAGCGGGAATGAACGTTCCATCGTTTATCAGCGTGGTTTTGCTCAACGCCGCGTCGATCGCGGTGCAGGCGCAGACCAATCCTGCGCCTTCGTCACCCGTGGTCGCCAAAATCGACGGCAAGGAACTCACGGCCGACGAGGTTCGCATGATGATCGCAGCGGCGCCGCCCACCTTTTTCGCCGCGTTCAAGGCCAATCCGGCCAACGCCATTCGCGACTTCTTCGTGCTGCGCGAGCTCTCCACCGAGGCCGAGAAGCTGCGCCTCGACACCCAAAGCCCGTGGAAGGAGCAGCTCGAAACCATGCGAACCAATATCCTGGCGAGCGCGATGATTACGCGCGAGCTGAACGTCTATCGCGTTCCCGAGGAGCAGACCGAAAAATATTATCACGACAATTTGCCGCGATTTGAAAAAGTCTCGGTAAGAGTCATCAAGATCGGATTCAACGATGCCGCGCCGGCCGCGTCTGCGAGCGATGTGGCCGACGCCGCGCGTCGCGCGCTCGAAAACGCGCACAATCGTTCGGACCGTCCCGAGGAAGACGCCCGGAAGCTGGCCGCCACCATCGTCGCCGAGTTGCGCGCGGGCGCGGATTTCAAGAAGCTCGCCGCGGAACACTCCGACGACGCGGAAACCAGGGATTCGGGCGGCGATTTCGGCAGCATCACCGGTTCGAGCGCGTATCCGGAGAGCTTGAAAACCGCCGCGCTCGCGCTCAGCCCGGGCCAGACCAGCGACCCGGTGAAAGTCGCCACGGCCTACTACATTATTCGCTGCGACAGCAAGACGGTGCAGAGCCTGAAAGACGTGCACGACACCATCGTCAACGAGCTGAAGCAGCAGCACCGCGATCAGTTTTTGAAGGAACTGCAACAGCGCTTTACCCCGTCCGGGCTGAACTCGGACGCGCTCACCGACATTGCGAACGGGAAATAATTGCCTCAGCGCTTCGCTTCGTTTCCGCGCTTCGCGGGGCGGCCGATTCACGTGGAGCTGCGCCGTTCGCTCGGCCCGCACCTGGCCGCGACCTCGATTCCGCGGCGCGTCATTGTGCTCGATCGCGCCGTGCTCGCGCGCCGCGGCGAATTCGAGCGCATCCTGATCCACGAAATTTTTCATTTCGCCTGGGTGCGCATGTCCAACGCCGATCGCCGCAGCTGGGAACGCGTGATCGCGGGCGAGCTGCGCGCGAAAATTCGAGGCGAGCTCGGATGGAGCGCGGAGTGGCGCAAGGCCAAGCTCGCCGCGCGCGACGCACAAACCCGATCCGCCAAGTGGCGGCGCTACGCCTGCGAAAGCTTTTGCGACTCGGCCGCATGGCGCTTCGCGAGAATCGGCCGGCACGGCGAGTTCACTCTTGACCAGCCGGCGCGGCGCGCGCGCAGCGCTTGGTTCACCGATACAT
>JASHWA010000474.1 GCA_030044325.1 Bryobacteraceae bacterium | reverse complement strand
CATGATTGAGCGCTACACCTTTCACGAACGCGTGTGCCATTGGATCACGGCTGCCGCGTATTCGTACTGTCTTCTGACGGGTCTCGCGCTGTACACGCCGCACCTGTTCTGGATCGCGCTGGCGCTCGGCGGTGGGCCGACGTCGCGATTCTGGCACCCGCTGCTCGGAATCGGCTTCGTCGTCTGCGCGATGTGGATGCACGCGATGTGGCGGCGCGACATGTCCATCACCGGCGCGGATCGAAGCTGGATGAAAGGCGTGCGCGATTACATCGAGAATCACGACGACAGGGTGGTGGCGCAGGGGCGCTTCAACGCCGGACAAAAACAGTTTTACTGGATCATGTATTATGGCGCGGCCCTGCTGCTGGTGTCGGGAGTGGCGATGTGGTTTCCCGAGTACATGCCGCTGTGGCTGCGCGCGCCGATGATCGTGCTGCACGAATGCGCGGCGCTGATTACGATCGGCGGGTTCATCATTCACGTCTACATGGGCGTGTTCATGGTTCCGGGCGGGCTGCGCGCGATTCTCACGGGTCACGTCACGCGGGGATGGGCGAAGGCGCATCACGCGCTATGGTACAGAGCGGTGACCGGCGATTCCGAGTAGCTTACGCTACTCTTGCGTAGCCGCGGCCGCGGTTCGAAGATCGCGTTTCGATGATGGAGCGAGTGTTCACGCGAAAATGATGAAGGAATCCGGCAGAATCCTCATAGCATTCGATGGCCTACAGTTTTGAGAAGCGCATCGCGCGCGCGAAGGAGCTTGCGGAATCGCATGCGGCGGCGCGGGAAATTCTGGAATTCTACGCGCACATCGCGCGCTTTCAGGAGCGGATTTTCAAGGACGTCGCCGCGAGCGGGGAAAGCCGGGTCGAGGCGCTCACCAGATATTTTCCCGAGTTCCTGAAACTCGTTGGCGAGATCGGGCCGGCGGGACTCGCCGAGCAGGGATCGCGCATCGAAAATCCCGCTGCGCTTTTGGAAGCGTGCTGGAACGGAGAGTCGCCCGATGACCGGTTCTTCGGCCTGGCGCTGGTGCAGCCGTTCGCGGAAGCGCTGGCGTCGCGCGGCTCCATCGAAAGGCAAGGGTTGCAAGGCGTGTGTCCGTTCTGCGGAGCATGGCCCGCGGTCGCGGTTTTGCGCGGCGAAGGAGATGGCGCGCGGCGATCGCTCCAATGTTCGGTTTGCTCCACCGAGTGGGCGTTCCGAAGAATTTTATGCTGGAACTGCGGTGAAGAGGATAAAGAGAAACTGCCGGTTTATACCGCGGACCGGCATCCGCACGTGCGCGTGGAGGCGTGCGACACCTGCCGGGTTTACATCAAAGCCGTGGATCTGACCGTCGACGGGCGCGCCGTGCCGGCGGCCGATAGCATCGCGACCATCGATCTCGATATTTGGGCCGAGGAGCACGGTTATCAAACGCTCGCCGCAAGCATCGTCGGCGGCTGACGGATCGCGATCACAGGCGCTCGAGACTGATGACGGCGCCGACGTGATCGACGTTCAGAACCATCTCGCCGCGCTCGTCGATGTGGAACGCGGGGCGGAATTTCGCGCTCCATTCCATTTCGTCGTAACGGTAGGAGTAGCGCGCGTTCACCGTTTGGGCGAAAGTATCGTCGAAAGCCTTGATGATAATCAGAACTTCGGCCTGAAGGCGCGCGAGATCGGCCGCGGTCTTGTTGAACAGCGGGCTCGCATGGTCGATGGGATGGACCAGCGTCCAGGTGAGCGGGAGGAAATAGATGGTGTCGCGTTCCAGCGCGAGGGTGGTGAACTCGCGCGTGGGCCTTCCCGAGGAGGCATCGACGGTCATCAGAATCACGGTCGCTTTCAGATCGATCAGCACGTTGGGGCGCCGATTGACCACGCGGAATTGCAGGCTGGTGCGATCCTGGTAGGGCGCGATGAGAACGCGCTCGCTGAATCCGATGCGGGCCGAGGGCTTGGCCACGCGGCCGAACAGGAGGCCGGTGGCGAGAGCGAATCCCAACAGGCCGACCAGCGCTTCCAACGACGCAATCGAATTGCCGAGAATGCCCGCGGGCGCGAGGTTCCCGTAACCGACCGTGGTCAGGGTATAGGCGCTGAAGAAAAAATCGTTCAGAAAACGGTCCACGGCGCGCGGCGCATCGGCGCCCTGAATATGCACGGCGGGGATGGCGAAATAGATGACCGCGAAAATCGTGTTGACCAGGACGTAGGCGACAAAGACGAGGCCGAGGAACGCGGGCCAACTCGCGTTGATCAGCAGCAGGTAGGGATGCACGTCGCGCCAGCTCTGTCCGTGGCGCTGGACGTTGAAGCTGCCGTCCTTATTAATAGCGCGGCGCAGGATGCCGGCGGCCTGCTGAGTCCAGCCGGGGTCGAAGGAGGGCGTCATATTCGGATGTTAGCAGGCGCGGATTGGAGATCAGGCGAAATCCGCGGGTCTTTAGGTCGCGAACACCGGCGGGTTTTTTTAGGTTCGATGTTACTCTATGGGAGCGCGCGTCCAGGATTCTCCCGCCGCACTCTTTGCGAAGGGGGAACGCCGGGAGCGGCGGATGTTTGAATCCGCCGCTCGCCGATCACGGGCACTCGGAGGAAGATACCCGTTTTGGCGGATTATACGCCTTTTCAGTGGGCACAAGTCAAGCGGGCAAGCGGGGGGTGAGCGGACGACGGTTTTTGTCCCCGCGCGGATTGGCCGTAAATGAACGTGAAACGGGTGTAGTTCGTGGTTCATAGTCCGTGGTTCGTCGTCGAGTGTGGGTGACCTGAAGCCGACGACGAACTACTGACCACGTTTTACCCGCGCGATTGCTCGCGCGGCTCGTTATCTTTGTTTTACCCGCGCGATTGCTCGCGCGGCTCGCTCGAAAATTTATTGGATCCGGATCCTTTAGCCGAATTTGATATCGGTCGTCGACGCGACCGGCCGCTTAATTTGCGCCGCAACGGCTTGGCACCGGTCCTGTACCGGCTGACATCCAACGCACGCAGGCCCGCTCGGCGATTTATCTAGAAAACCCCTATCTGGCCGATCCCGTCCTCCGTTGGAAGAGCACCTGGACTCCTTGCCTACTTTTTAACGGGTAGTGGGGAGTCGGCAGTGGGGAGTGGGATGGGATGTCGTTGAAAGGTGGGGAAATATTGTTGGAAAAGTTTTTGATACTTCAGGAACCCGGGGGTCAGATGGACAGGGTTTTTAAATACGCGCGGAAATCTTCGCCGAGATCGTAGCGCTTCAGGGCGAACTCGACGGTCGCTTTCAGGAATCCCAGCTTGTCGCCGGCGTCGTAGCGCTTGCCTTCGAAGCGATATCCATAGATGGGACGGCTGCGCAGCACGTGCTTCAATCCGTCGGTCAACTGGATTTCGCCGCCGCTGCCCGGCTCGATCGAATCGAGCGAATGAAAAATCTCCGGCGTCAGAACATAACGCCCGATGATCGCCAGATTCGACGGCGCCTCCTCGGGCTTGGGCTTTTCCACCATGTTGCGGATGCGGTACAGGCGATCGCGCCCGCCGTTGTGCGCCACCGGTTCGGCGTCCACCACTCCGTAAGCGGAAATGGATTCCCTGGGCACCTCCATCAACGCGACCACGGCCGCGCCGTAAAACTCGTACACGTCGAGCAGTTGGCGCAGAGCGGGGACCTCGGCGTCGATCACGTCGTCGGATAGGATCACGGAGAACGGCTCATCGGCCACCAACTCGCGTGCGCGCAGAACCGCGTGGCCCAGGCCGAGCGCTTCCTTCTGGCGCACGTAAGAAACGTCGATCATGTCGGAAACGGCGCGCACGGTCGCCAGCAGATCCTTCTTGTGCCGCGTTTCGAGCAGGTGCTCGAGCTCGAAACTGACATCGAAGTGATCTTCGATGGCGGTCTTGCCGCGTCCCGTGACGATGATGATGTTGCGCACGCCGGACTGGATCGCCTCTTCGACGCCGTACTGGATCAGCGGCTTATCGACCAGCGGCAACATCTCCTTAGGTTGAGCTTTGGTGGCGGGGAGAAAACGCGTACCCAGCCCGGCGGCGGGGAAGACCGCCTTACGGACCTTTGCAATCATGTGCTTCTCATTTTATCGAAGGTGAGAGATGGGGCGAGTGTCACATTGCCCGCGGCATGAACTGCCGCGGCTCGCATCGGGTCGATCCGGGTGTGCGAAGGTTCCCCCCGCCAGCAACGGCGCGGTCAGCTTAGGTTACTTCGCGTAGAAGTAGACCTGGATGGGACCGAACGGCCCCTCACTCGCGGTCACGCCGTTCATCAGCACGGTGATCACGTTTTCTCCCGGCGCGAAGGTGTCGTCGACCAGGAAATTGATCTGCCATACGCCCGGATAGAAACTGGTACCCGAGTACTTGATGTCGGAAGCCGGAACCTGGCCGCCGTAGGCGGAGGCGAGTATCTGCGGCTGCACGGACGTATCTACGGGAGACGAAGGTATGGTGCCGTCGGTAACACCTGAGAACGCGCCCGCGCCGGTCAGATAGAAAACGATTTGCTGGCCGCGCGCGACAGGATTGCCGGCGCTGTTGGCGCTGCCATCCGGGTTGGTGGCCGCGAGCTGGCCGGAGCCGCCCGTAGCGTAGAATCCGGGATTAAACGGCGCCATCTGCGCGCTGGTGGTTCCGATGATCTGGCCTGTCGATTGGTGCTGGACGACGATGGTCACCGTTCCGCTGGTAGGCATGCTCGAGGGCACCTGGAACAGGATATACGTTCCGATTTCCCACCCGATGGGCGCGGCGACGCCGTTGACCAGAACCTGGATGTCGCTGAGCGTCGTCTGCAGCGGCACGCTCGCCACCGTCTGGGTGAAATTGAAGTTGTTGCCGTAACGGCCCAGCACCGCGAGCATTCCGGGCGCGAGCGGATTCAGATTGAAGTTGGCCGAGTTCTGATATGCCAGCGCGGCGTAGTAAAAGGTCACGCGATTGGCCGTTTCCGCGATGATCACGTTGTCGTTGTCGTCGAGCTCCACGGCGACCGGCGCGGTCTGCGTCTGAATCTCGGAGGTGATCGGGTAGGTTGTCGGCGAAGTTTCGAGAATCAGCGAATCGTATTCGGGCAGGCGGTAAAGCTTAAGATTATTCGAGTCCGCCAGCCACACTTCGCCGGTGATCGAGCTGACCCTCACGCCCTGCGGCTGGTTGAAGCCCTGGAGTTGAAGCGCGAAGTCCGAACCGGTGTTCCCGGTTTGCGTGCCGTCCCAGATCGCCAGGCGGCTGTTTCCGGTATCGGCCACGTACAGACGATCGGAGCTGTCCGTGGCCAGGTGGCGCGGCGAGTTCAGCCCGGCATTGGTAATGGAAGCGGTGCTGCTGGTGAAATTCTGCTGGCCAAGCACGCTGCTGGCCGCCTGCGAATTCTCGAAATCGCCGCCGGAGGGTTTGGTGAACACCAGCACGCGATTCAGCAGGGCGTCGGAGACGGCGAGGGAGCCGTTGGAAAACATCGCCAGCCCGAACGGACCGTACATGGTTTCCGAGCTTGCGCTGGTGATCGGAGTTCCGGAAAATCCGAACTGGCCGAGCACCAGGTTCGGCTGGAGATTTGTGCCCGACGGCTGCGAGAACGGCGCGGGGAAGCGCAGCACGCGTCCGTTGCCGAAATCGGCAACCCACAGATTGCCCTGCGGGTCCACCAGAACGTCGGTGGGCAGGCTCAGGCCGGTCGCGCTCATGGTGGTGGGGTCGTTGCTGGGATAGTTGTAGAGCCATTCGTAATAATCGCTCGGCCCGTTTTGTCCGATCACCAGGTCCGCCTGGGCGGCGCTGTTTTGCCCCACCGAATAGAGGTTCTCGTAGCACAGAATGCGGTTGTTGGCGGTGTCGGCGATGTAAACATGCGGCGGGCTGGAGTTGTGATCCACGGCGATGCCTCCGCCGCCGAAGCCGGTGGAGAAATTCACCTCCCGGCCTTCGATGAGGTTCGGCCCATTATAGGAGAACGTTAGCTGGCCAACCACTCGCGAGGCCGTGGTGTATGTCGCGCCGGTCTGCTCCGGAAAATCGAGCACGCGATTATTCCCGGTGTCGGCGATCCAGAGATCGGTTCCGTTCACCGCGCCGCCAAAGGGGCTTTGCACGGTCCCGCTGCCGGGGGTCGCCTGTCCTGAGTTGGCCATGCCGTGGGTAAAATCGGCCTGGCCGAGCACGTTGAGCATCGGCGGCGAGATCTGCTGGTTCAAAGGCTGACCGTAGACATAGGTCGGCGCCGCCGGCCAGTTCTCGAAAATATCGTATTCCACCACGCGATTCCACCCGGCGTCGCAAACCCACAGATTTTCGCCGGTGGTGAACAGGCCGACCGGTTCGCCCAGCGCGTAATTATTGGGGAAGGTGGGCGCCGTGGTCTGGTTGCTGAGCTGGAAGATCAATCCCAGCACGCGCGTCGCCTGCATTCCGATGCCGAAGCCGGGGACGTAGACCAGCACGCGGTAAAAGTTGTTCGATATGCCGTCGGCGATGTACAGCCGGTCCTTCGAGTCGAAGGTGATCCCGGTGGGCTGGAACAGCGCCGTGGTCAACAGCTGCTGCAGCGAATTGGGCGGAGTCTGCGGCTGCGAGCCGGTAGTGAAGTTCGTCTGTCCGACCACCAAATCGGCTGCGGGAAGCTTGGTGTTGGCTACCAGTTGGCTGGTAGGGTAACGGAGGGCGCGATTGTTTCCCGGATCGGTAACCCACAGATCGCCGGTCGCGGGTTCGATGGTCATGCTTCCCTGGAAAAGCGTGCCTCCGTTGTATAGATATAAACTTTGCGCGCTGGGCGCGGGGAGGCCCATATTGGGAGTGTTTCCGCTGTTGAACGTCGTTTGACCGATGACCAGATCCGTCACCAGCACGGCCCCGGTTTGCTTGAAAGGCACGGGGAAGCGCAGAATCCGATTATTTCCGGAGTCCATGACATAGAGATTTCCATTGGAATCCACCGCGGCGGAAGTGGGGGCGTACAAACCCGTGTTGCTTCCGGGGTTTCCCGGACCGCCGGGAAGCGTGTACTGAAGATTGCCCGGTCCGATGGCCATGTTGGCGAATCCGCAGGTAGGATTGGCGAGGCCGCAGTTGGCGAGACTGTAAGGATTCTGGTAAGCCAGGATGCGATTATTGCTGGTATCGACCACGTACAGGATGGGCGGCGTCACGCTGGTATCGAAGGCGATGGCAAAAGGCTGATGAAGCTCCCGGCCTTCGACCAGATTGGGAGCGACGGAAATGATGGGCGACTGAAGATTCGGCTGGCCGAACTGACGGGTCGGCAGCGGGTTGATGCAGGCGCTGTTGGTGCCGCTGGTGGGCTGGCTTCCGCACGGGTTTACCTGTTGAGCCCAACCGGCGGCGACAGCCATCATCATCAAAATAAAAAACTTGGACATGTAGACTCCGAGCGACGGCGCGCGGGGACCGTCTTTCTGAAACGATAACACAGACGGGTGGCGCCGGGTATCGGTTACTGGTACTAGATCCGCGGGAAGGGTGTTAGTGAGATAAAATAGCGGCTTGATTCCCTCAACTTCCTTCCGGCCGCGCGTGTGCGCGGTAAGTTACCTGAACACGGTTCCGCTCGTCTGGGGAATGCTCCACGGCGATCAGCGCGAGGTTTTCGATGTGCGCTTCGCGCTGCCGTCGGAATGCGCGGATCAGGTGGCCGCGGGCGAAGCCGACATCGGCATTCTTCCGGCGATCGAGATGGCGCGGCAGAAGCTCGATTATTTTCCGGGAACGGGCATTGCGTGCCATGGTCCGGTGCGAACTATCCTGCTGATTTCAAAGGTTCCAATGCCGGAAATCCGGGTGCTTGCGACGGATTCGGGCTCGCGCACCTCGGTCATGCTGGCGCGCATTATCCTGGCCGAGAAATTTAAAAACGAACCCAAGCTGATCTCGCGCCCGGCCGCTCTGAGGCCGATGCTGGGCGAAGCGGATGCGGCGCTGCTGATCGGCGACGCGGCGCTCAAGGTGGATCCCGCCGAGTTGCCTTTCGAAACGCTCGATCTGGGCGGCGAATGGGTGAAAATGACCGGGCTGCCGATGGTTTTCGCGGTGTGGAGCGCGCGCAGCGAAATGATTCAAAAACAGTACACGCAGGCATTTATCGATTCGTGCGATTTCGGGATGGCGCGCATCGAGGATATTGTTGAAGCGGAGGCGAGGGTCCGCGGATTCGCACCCGGGTTGGTGCGAAAATATCTGACGGAGCACATTGTTTTCAAATTGGGCGAACGGGATTACGCCGGGCTGGAGCTGTTCTTAGAGCACGCTGCGCGCTTCGAGCCGCTGGAGATGCGGAAAGGGATGCCATTATGATTTCGCGAGCCGAGGCGATCGACCTGTATCGCAGCGACGATCTGATTGCCATCGGAATGGCCGCCGACGAGGTACGGCGCAGGCTGCATCCGGACGGAATCGTCAGCTATATTATCGATCGCAACATTAATTACACGAATTTCTGCACGGAATATTGCAGTTTTTGCGCATTTTATCGTCCCATGGGACACAGCGAAGGCTATGTGCACCCCAAAGAAGTGATTTTCGCGAAAATTCAGGAAACCATCGACCTGGGCGGGACCGGAATTCTGATGCAGGGGGGGCTGCATCCCGATCTGAAGATCGAATGGTATGAAGATCTGCTGCGCTCGATCAAATCGCGCTTCGATATCTGGTGTCATTGTTTTTCGGCGCCGGAGATCGTGAACATCGCGAAAGTGAGCGGGTTGACCATCCGCGATACGCTGGCGCGATTGAAGGATGCGGGGCTCGATTCGCTGCCGGGCGGCGGAGCGGAGATCCTCGACGATGAGGTGCGGCATCGGATCAGCCGCTTGAAATCGTCGGTGAACGATTGGATCGACGTGCATCGCGCCTGTCATTCGCTGGGGCTGCGCACCACGGCGACGATGATGTTCGGGACCGGCGAGACCATCGAGCAGCGCATGAATCATTTCGATATCGTGCGGCAGATCCAGGAGGAAACCGGAGGGTTCACGGCGTTTATCCCGTGGAGCTTCCAGCGCGAGAACACATCGCTGGGCCGGTTTGTCAAAGAAGAAGCGACCGCGGTCGAATATTTGAAAATGCTGGCGCTTTCCCGCGTTTATCTTGAGAATATTTTAAATATTCAATCGTCGTGGGTGACGCCGGGATTGAAAACGTGCCAGATCGGATTGCGGTTCGGCGGAAACGACGTGGGCAGCATCATGATCGAAGAGAACGTCGTCAGCGCGGCGGGAACGCACCATCGCGCGACCGAGGAAGAACTGCGCCGGCTGATCCGCGACGCGGGATTCATTCCCAAGCAGCGGGATACGCTGTACCGGACGTATTTCTTGAATTAGAACTGGGGAACGCTTTGGTCAGCTCTTTTTTCCGCCGAAGCGATAGCCGAGAATCATCTTGACGATGAGATGATCGGTGCTGCGGGTCGCGCCGATGCCTACGCCGAAGTTGAACTCCCAGTTGGGCGAGAGATTCAGATCGAAATCGGGAAAGAAATCGTGCTCTTGAAGGGGAACCGGAAAGAAGCCGGTGAACGGGCCGACCACGCCGTAGTATTCGAAGCCCGCGTTCACCACTTTGGTGACGTCGTAGCCGACCTTTGCATCGGGAGAAAACACCCAGCCGTCGGGGACGGAGAGGCCGTGAAATGAGCGATCGAAGGTGGGATTGAACGCCATGTACCAGCGGCCGAGCTGCTTATCGACGATGGGACGGACTTCGAGCGTCCAGGTGTCGGTCGAGTAAGTACGCTGCTGGTAACCGAATTCGAAGGAGATACTCGCGCCGACCGGCCATTTCCAATCTTCGGGAGCGCGCACGCGCGGGCGGATATGATCGCCCACCCAATTCCATCCGTACCCGCTGGGACCGGCGGCCGTGAAGATGTACCAGCCGAGCTCGAACCAGTCGTTGAAGCCGTGCGTGATCTCGACGGTTTCGTGCAACTGGTGCTCGGTGGGAACGACGCCGTCGATCACGCCCTTGGTTCCTTCGATGGTGAAGTTGCTGTGGAGTTCGAGCATGGTGGCGCCGGGGGCGACGGTTTCCGAAGGATAGATCTGAATTTCGTAGTTTCCCTGCGCGAACACACATGGCGCGGCTACGCCGGCAGCGATCGCGAAAAGCAGCCAGGTTTTCATGCGAGTGGAATGCCCTAGCGTATCACGGACTGCGCACGGTGCTCTTTGTACGCCGCGCGGACTTGCGCGATCTGCTTCACGTGGTTCTCCGCATGTTCAGCAATGAGACGCGTGAAATCGAGCAGGCTCATTTTTCCGCGCGTGGTGTGGGTTCCGGTGCGCGCGAAGGCGGATTCGGGCAGATCCTTGATGACGTCGAAATTCGAGTGGCGCAAGACGCGAAATAGTTCGAGCGCCTGCGAAATTTTGCGCTTTTCGTAGTCGAGTTTTTCGGCCCACGCGTTCTGATCCCAGGCGGGCAGCGTGGGATTGTCCTCGGCGATGATCTGGCGCAGGCGCATGGCGGCGGCGGCTTCGGCATCGGCGAGATGGCAGACGATCTGCCGCACGCTCCACTTATGTTCGGGCTTGAAATCAAGCTCGGGCCCGGCGGCGCCGGTGGTCGCGACAGCGAGCAGTTCCGGCCCGCGGCGGAATCGTTCCAGGAGATCGGCTAATTCGCTCATGTTTTAGTAGTAATCGGCGCAGGACATAAAATAACCGCACTGTTCGCAGACGAGCTTGCATTTAAGCTCGGTGAGGCGTCGGGAGCAGACGGGGCAATAGAGCATCGGCTCGGATTCGCCGGGTTTTCGAGGTTGCTGCGAGGACTCCACGAACGAATTCTATCGCACCCGGCTACTTTTTCGGATGCGCCTGGATCTCGTGGAGACGAGGCCGGCGCTTGGGCATAGCTCCGCACGAAGGGCGACGAGAATTCCAGCTTCATCGCGCGGGGCGCGATCGACTCCGGATTTCGGCTCGAAAATGATCTTCCCGTTCTCCGCGCGGGCCTCGAGCATGTCGCCGATCTCGATTCCGATCTCGTCGCGCACGCGCTGAGGGATTACGACTTGGAATTTGTTCTTGACGGCTACGATGGGCATAAGTTCAACAGTTGAATTGTTCAACTCCAGGATGCTGGCCGTTTACACCGCTCCTTTTGGTCGCGGCTCGGACCTGCGGTTGCGCTTTCGAGGTCATGGCGGTCGGCGGCAGACATATAATGATCGATAGCGGCTCCAAATACATGCAATTCAAAACGCTTTTTCTCACCCTGGCGCTTGCGTCGCTGTGCGTAGCGCAGTCCCGGCACGAGTGGGATCATCCTATGCGGCAGGCGGTGCGCGGGACGCATGGCGCGGTCGCGGCCGGCAGCGAATATGCGACCGAGGCCGGGATGCGCACTTATTATCGCGGCGGAAACGCCGTCGATGCGGGCGTGGCAGCGATGTTTGCGGCTTCGGTCACCGAGTTTTCGCATTTCGGGATGGGCGGCGAAGCGCCGATTCTGATTCGCACCAAAGAAGGGAAGGTTTACGCGATCGCGGGCGTGGGGCCGATGCCCAGGATGGCGAGCGCGGATTTGTTTCGCTCGCGCCCGCTCAAGATCGGCGAGCTGTTTGAGACCGAGCCGGGCGGGTTGAAGCCGATTATTCCTGTGGCCGGGATCATGCCGGCGCTGGTGCCGGGGATGGTGGACGCGGGGCTGGTCGCGCTGCGCGATTTCGGAACGAAATCGTTCCATGAGATCGCCGAGCCGGCGATTGAGTTCGCCGACGGGTTCGCGATCGACTCGATGAGGGCGGACAGCATCGCGGCGAGCCGGCCGTTTTTCGAGTTGTGGCCCAGCTCGGCGGAGCATTTCATGCCCAACGGGCACATGCCGCGCGTGGGCGAGATTTTCCGGCAGCCGGATCTGGCTCACACGCTGCGCGGAATGGTGGAAGCGGAGAAAAACGCGCTCGCCAAGGGTGCGAACCGGCAGGCGGGAATCGACGCGGTGCGCAACTATTTTTATCGCGGCGAAATCGCGCGCAAAATCGACGCGTTCATGAAAGCCAACGGCGGACTGCTGCGCTACGAGGACATGGCCGCGTTCAAGCTGGAGCCGGAAGAGCCGGTGATGGGCACTTATCACGGCTATAAGGTCTACAAGCCGGGGTTCTGGAGCCAGGGTCCGGCGATGATCGAAACGCTGAACATTATGGAAGCGTTCGACGGGCGGATGCCGCCGCTCAATTCGGCCGAATATATTCACCGGCTGACGGAAGCATTGAAGCTCGCCTACGCGGACCGCGACACGTATTACGGCGACCCGAAATTCAACCACATTCCCTCCGATGTTCTGCTTTCGAAGGAATACGGCGCGGAGCGGCGCAAGCTGATCACGGAACACGCGTCGCAGGATTTTATTCCGGGCACGATTCACGGCAAGACGGGGCGTCATCCGACGGAGAGCCCCATGGCGCATTTCAAAATCGATGACGCGCTGATGGCCAAGGACACGACTTGCGTGGACGCGATCGACAAGGACGGGATCGTGTTTTCGGCGACGCCCTCCGGCGCGTGGATGCCGAGCGTGATTGCGGGCGATACCGGGATTCCGCTGACCGAGCGCGCGCAGCAGTTCGTGCTGACGCAGGGAAATCCCAACGAGCTGGCGGGTGGGAAGCGGCCGCGCGTGACGCTGAGTCCCACCATCGTGACGGCGGCGGACGGGCGTCCGCTGATGGCGATGTCCACGCCGGGCGGCGACAATCAGGACCAGGCGCTGATCCAGATTTTCTTCAACGTGATCGATTTCAATTTGAACGCGCAGAACGCGGTGGAGGCTCCGCGGTTTCAGACCCGGCACCTGGTGTCGAGCTTCGACAATCACGCCTGGAATCGCGGCGATTTGATCCTGGATGAGCGCATTCCGTCGAACGTGTATAACGAGCTGGCCGAGCGGGGACATCACATGAGCTCGTGCTCGCGGTGGTCGAATGGGCGTGTCCGGTGTTGATCAAGGTTCTGCCGAGCGGGGTTTTGGAGGCGGGAGCGGATCCGTTTTATAACCGGTCGGCGCACGCGTGGTGAGCCAGTTTGTAGTTAGTGGATGGTGGTTTGTCGACGTTTGATGTCTTGATAGCGGATGAGACCGTTTGCGCCGCGCATGAGCCGGCCGACGCGCTCGCGTAGCTGCCGAGCAGCGTCCGCCTTTACGTACTCCAGCTGCGTGGCGACCTCAAGGAGGGTATCGAGTTCAAACATGGAGCCGAGGGCGATACGGACGAAGCGGCTGAAGTCGCCGGCGTTCCTCCTCCCAGCCCCTTCCGCAATGTTGGCGGGAATCGAAACAGCCGCGCGTCGCATCTGGCCCGTTAATCCGTATAATTCGTCTCGCGGCCATGTCCGCGTGAGTGAATATATGTCCTTTACGAGTGTGATGCTCTCGCGCCACACCACGAGTCTGGTAATCGATTCGGGTCCCAATGAGGTTAGTGTCTGCGGCGCGCCCGAATTCTCAACGAATCGACGACAAACTACAACCCACTAACCGCAAACCGAATGCTTCCTCTTTACGAACCTGCTTTCGATCGCCTCGGGCTGGCAAGACGTCTGCACGCGCTGGCGGACGAGCGCATTTGGATGGGCACCAGTTCCTGGAAATATGAGGGCTGGCTCGACCAAATCTATTCGCGCGAGCGGTATGTTTCGCGGGGGAAATTTTCGGAGAAGCGCTTTGCGGTTGAGTGCATTGCGGAATACGCCGAAACATTTCCGGTGGTTTGCGGGGATTTCTCGTTTTATCAGTTTCCGTCGCCTGAGTTCTGGAAAAAGCTGTTCGATTCCGCGCCGGCGTCGCTGCGATTCGCTCTGAAGGTTCCCGAGGAAGTCACTTGCGAAGTTTTTCCGAAGCACCCGCGCTACGGTGCGCGGGCGGGAGTGAAGAACGAATCATACCTGAATGCGGATGCGCTTCAGGCGCTGTTTCTTGATCCGCTCACGCCGTATCGCGACCGGGTTGCGCCGCTGATCTTCGAATTCGGCGCGCGGCCGGCTGCGCCGATCGCGTTTGTCGACCGGCTGGATACGTTTTTCGACGCGCTGCCGCGGACGTTCCGCTACGCGGTGGAGGTGCGGAATCGCGCGTATCTGGTGCCGCGGTATTTCGATGCGCTGCGGGCGCACTCCGTGGCGCACGTATTCAATTCGTGGACGCGCATGCCGCCGGTTGCGCAGCAGATGATGATGAACGCGGCGTTCACGGCCGATTTCACGGTGACGCGAGCGCTGCTGCGGCCGGGGCGCGCGTATGAAGAGGCGGTGAAAATGTTCACGCCGTACGACAAGATTCGCGACGAAAATCCGGAGGTGCGCGAATCGCTGCGCGCGATGATCCGGCGCATGCGCGAGGAGCGGCGCGCGGCCTATATTTTCGTCAACAATCGCCTGGAAGGGAATGCGCCGGAGACGATTCGCGCGGTTGTCGCCGAATGAAGCTGCCGATCGACGACCTTCTGCCGCGGATTCGCGACGAGTTTCGGCGCTCGAAATGCGTGGTGATCGAAGCGCCGCCGGGAGCGGGGAAAACGACGCGGGTTCCGCCTGCGCTCGTCGAGTTCGGCGATGTTGTGGTGCTGGAGCCGCGCAGAATCGCGGCGCGCATGGCGGCGCGGCGAGTAGCGTTCGAGCTCGGCGAACGCGTGGGCGAGACGGTTGGGTATCAGGTTCGATTTGAAGATGCAACCAGCGCGAAAACGCGGCTGCGATTTCTTACTGAAGGTGTGCTCACGCGGCGGCTGGTGTCCGATCCTCGATTGCGCGGCGTTGCGACGGTGGTGCTCGACGAATTTCATGAGCGGCATCTCGATACCGATCTTGCGCTGGCGCTGCTGAGGCGGATGGATGTGCGCGTGGTGGTGATGTCGGCGACGCTCGATGCCGCGCCGATCGCGAAATTTTTGGGCGGGTGTCCGGTTTTGCGGTCCGAGGGCAAGATGTATCCGCTGCGGATCGAGTACACGCCACATTCGGCGGCGCCGCTCGAGGACCAGGTCGCGGATGCGCTCGAAAGGATACTAAAGGAAGGGCTCGATGGAGACGTGCTGGTGTTTCTTCCGGGCGCGGCGGAGATCCGGCGCGCGGCGCGAGCGGTGGAGCGGTTCGGATTGCTCACGCTGCCGCTGCATGGGGACCTTTCGCCGGCCGAACAGGATCGCGCGGTCGCGCCGGCGGATCGGCCGAAGGTGATTCTTTCGACCAACGTCGCGGAAAGCTCGATCACGATTGAAGGGGTGACGGCGGTGATCGATAGCGGCCTCGCTCGCGTGGCGGTGGATTCGCCGTGGACGGGTTTGCCCTCGCTCAATGTGCAGCGCATCAGCCAGGCATCGGCGGCGCAGCGGGCCGGGCGCGCGGGGCGTACGCGGGCCGGGCGCGTGATTCGTCTGTACACGGCGGAGGATTTTCACCGGCGGCCGGCGGCGGACGCGCCGGAGATCGTGCGGCGCGAGCTGTCGGGCGTGGTTCTGCAACTGCGCGCGATGAAGACCGGCGAGCTCGAATGGCTGACCGCGCCTCCGCAAGCGGCGCTCGAGGCGGCGAATGCGCTGCTGGACCGGATCGGCGCGACCTCGGAAATGGCGTCGCTGCCGGTTGCGCCGCGCCTGGCGAAATTGATGATCGAAACGGCGCGGCGCGGCGTTCCCGAAAAAGGCTGCGCGATAGCGGCGGCGCTGAGCGCGGGCGAGCGCGGATCGTCCGATTTGCTGACGCTCGCCGAATCGCCATGGCAGCCGCAGACGCGGCGGATTTTCGATCAGCTCCGGCGCATTTTTCCGGGGCGCGACCGCGGCGGCGATGCGGATGCGTTGCAAGCCTTGCTCAGCGCGTTTCCCGATCGCGTTGCGCGGCATCGGCGCGGCGGGGATCTGTTGCTCGCGACGGGCGGGTCCGCGCGATTTCCGGATTGCCGCGGCGAATTCCTGATCGCGATCGATATTGAAGAGCGGCGCGATCGCGGTTTGCCGCTGGTTCGCCTGGCTGCGCCCATCGAGCCGGAATGGCTGCTGGATCGAGCGGTGGAGCGCACCGCGCTCGAATGGAATCGCACGGCGGAGCGGGTCGACCAGGTGAGTTCGCTGGTTTACGATCAGCTGGTGATGGAAGAAACGCGCGCGCCCGCGGCGCCGGGACCGGAAAGCGAGCGGCTGCTCGCCGAAAAAGCGCTGGAAGCCGACGTCGCGCGGTTCATCGATCGGGCTGAGCTCGAACAGATTCGCGCGCGCGCGGCGTTTGCGGGAATCGCCATCGACGAAAAGCGGGCGCTTCAAGAGTTGTGCCGCGGAAAAATTTCGTTCGATGAGATTTGCGGATTGGCGGAGGCGTTGCGGCCGGCGAAGCTAGATCGCGCGGCGCCGGAGCGAGTGCGGCTCGCGGGCGGGCGCAGCGTGAAGGTGAATTACGAAGCGGGCAAGCCGCCGTGGATCGAGTCGCGATTGCAGGATTTTTTCGGAATGCGCGAGACGCCGCGCGTGGCGGGCACGCCGGTGGTGGCGCATCTGCTCGCGCCGAATCATCGGCCGGTGCAGGTTACATCCGATCTTGCGGGATTCTGGGAGCGTCTGTATCCGCAGGTGCGGCGCGAACTGGCGCGGCGCTATCCGAAGCATAAATGGCCGGAGAATCCGCTCGCGCAACTGCGCGATTGACGGCGAGGGCGACGACGGCGAGAAGGCTCACCGTGACGCCCGCGGCCGCATCGGCGGCGTAGTGATAGCGGCCATAAATGGTAGCGAGCGCGACCAGCGTGCCGTAAATCGCCATGCCGCGCGCGAACCAAGGGCGGTCCGGAATGGCCGCGCGCAATCCCCACGCGGCGGAAAACGCGGAAGAGACGTGGGCGCTGGGAAAAACGCTCGCGTGAATCGCGTAGCTGCCGAGAATCCACAGATTGAAGGCGCGGAAGACGGTGGCGACGTGGGGAAGGTCGGCGGCGGGGAAAAGGGTGCGCGGCGGCTCCGAGGGAAAAAAGGGAAACAGGGCGTAAGCGCCGAGCGTGCCGGCGAGATAGGCCAGCCAAAAACGGTCGATCGCGGCGCGGCGATGATTCAGGAACAGGATGGTCACGCTTACTGCGGCCACTGCGTAGACCAGGGTGTAGCTGATTTCGAGCAGCGACGGCACAGCGGCGCCCGCGGATTCGATCATGGCGCGCAGGTGAAGCGAATCGAGCAGATTCCGGTCCCAGACGATCCAGGCGCGCTCGAGGTGATAATCGCGCGTGGCGGGCGTGAACCAGTCCATCTCGCGATAGGCGGCGAGGGCGAACGTCATGGGAAAAATATCGCGCAAGGCTCCGGGGATCGTACGCGCGTCGGTTCGCGCGAGTGCGATCACGATCGCGGCGACGATGGCCGCGAATACCCACGCCTTCAGGGGCGGGAAATAAAATCCCGCAACGATCGCGACGTAGACGAAGTACGCGATGACCAGCCACTCAGACCAGCGCAGCCGGGGCACGTGCCCATTTTCGCGTAAAAACCCTGGCTGACGCGGTGCGGGCGGGGCGAACTACACTTTGGCCGGCCGGGTGAAACCGACGATATTCTCCCACTCGCTCGCGTCGGATCGCGCGACCACGGCGACCACGGGCTCGGTCTCGCTCATGTTAAACACCTCGTGGGGAATTCCGGGCTCGATGAAAATGAAGTCGCCGGCTTCGTTTTCGAGCGTGTATTCGAGCGTTGGGCCGTATTCATGGCGCACGCGCCCGGCGAGGATGTACAGCATCACCTCGAAATCCACGTGGATATGGGCGCGGGCCACGCCTCCCGGCGGAATGGTGGCGACGTTCATCGACAGTTTTTTCGCGGCGACGTTTTTCGCCGACATTCCCGATTTGTAGCGGATGCCGTTCCACGCCCGCGCGTTTCCGCCGCCGCGGATGGTGAAGATTCCGTCCGCGCCTTCGACCGAACCGAATTCGTCGTTGTGCATGGAATTATTTTCGCCGATCGGGGCTGAGACGTTCGTGAGCTTGGCCGAAAAGTCAGCGTGGGCCGCTTCCTTCGGTCGCGGTTCGCTGTGATGGTCTTCTTGAAACCGCTCCCTCTGGTCGAGGCTAATCTCCGGCCGGCTCGGTAGTGCCTGAAAAGTGCGTTGATTTGTTTTAAACCGCTCCGAGCGGAATCCCGACACGCCGCGGCAAGGTATGCTGGGGTTATGGAACAGTACGGCAGAGATTTATCGGGTTTGGACAAGCTGTCGGCGACCATGGCGCTGTCGGGCGAGCGCTCGGCCGTCATCAAGCAGACCTACATGCTGTTCGCGCTGAGCGTGGCGAGCGCGCTGGCGGGCGGCTACATCGGCGCGACGTCGGAAACCATGGTGCGCCTGTTTTCGAACTGGATGGGCTGGATTCTGGCGCTGGTGCTGTTAAATGTTGTTCCGCGCATCGCGATTGCGGTGCGGCACAACCCGGTGCTGGGCGTGGGCGCGCTGGTTTTCGATGGATTTCTGTCGGGCATCGCCATCTCGCCGCTGCTGTGGATCGCGAGCATGGTGGCGCCGGTGCTGATCATGGCCGCGCTGATGATCACCGGATTCGTTTTTCTGGGCGTGACCGGATACGTGATGACCAGCGGGCGAACGTTTTCCGCGCCGAAGGGGCTGATGACCGGCCTGTTCTTTGCGATCATCGGCGTGATGATCCTGAACGGATTTCTGCACATCGGGATGCTGGGGATGCTGATCGCGTTCGCGATCGGGGCGTTCGGCGTGTTCGTGCTGGTTTACGCGACCAGCTCGGTTTTGAATACTCCCGACGCGGACAGCCCGATTCCGGGAGCGCTGATGCTGTTTGCGGGCGTGTTCAACGTGTTCGTCGCGACGTTGAATATTCTGCTGCGCATCATGGGCGGCGGACGGAGAAGCTAATTTTTAGCCGCGAATGAGCGCGAATAAACGCGAAATCGCGGCTGCTATTACTTCCGGTTTCGCCCCATCCGCTCATGCGCGGCGACCCAGTCGCCGTGCAGGACGGCGCTTGCGAGCGAAATTTCGCCGGCTAAGACGGTCGCCGCGCAGATTTCCGCGAACTTATCGGCCTTCCCGGAACCGTAGCAGCCGAGCATCTCCAGGCACTGCCGTTGGGTGGCGAGTCCCGTTCCGCCGCCGTAGGTCGCAACGATCAGCGCGGGGAGCGTGAACGACCAGTAGTAATCGCCGTTGTCAAGAAGCTGGCTGTATCCGATGCCGGCATGCGATTCGGCGACGTTGGCGGCATCCTGGCCGGTGGCGATGAACAGGGCGGCGAGGCCGTTGGCGGCATGCGCGCCGTTGTTGGCGGAACCGGCGAGAAACGATCCCGCGAGACTCACCTGGCGCGAAAAGAACAGCTCCCGCGGTTCGACGCCCAGGACGGTCCGGAGCAGATCCCCGCGCAGAACCGCTTCGGCGACCACGCGGCGGCCGCGGGTCAAAATCGTATTGATCTGCGAATGTTTCTTATCGGTATCGATGCCGCCCGAAAGAACGTACTTCACGCTGCCCGGAAATTCGCGCCGGATCCATTCACAGGCGGCCCAGGTGGCTTTTCCGGTCAGGTTCTGTCCCGCGGCGTCGCCGGTGGTGTAATTGAAGCGCAGATAGCGCAGCGGCCCGATCTGATACTGGCCGATATTCTTGAGTTTTCCCACGCGCGTGGTGGATTCGGCCGCGGCCTGGATGGGGGCGAAATGCTCCTCGACCCAGCGGCCGAATTCGCGCGCGGCGAGCGCGTCGCGGCAGATGAACACCGGAGCGCGCTGCATGGAATGCTCGACGATGGTGGTCTTGGCGCCGCCGGATTCGGTGAGCACGCGCATTCCACGGTTATAGCTGGCGACCAGCGTGCCTTCCGTGGTCGCCAGCGGCACGTAGAAATCCCCTTGCGCGTGCTCACCATGAATCCGCAGCGGACCCGCGACTCCCACGGGAACCTGGGCGACGCCAATGAAATTTTCGATGTTGCCCGGGAGAATCGACGGATCGAAGGAATACTGGGCCAGATGCGAAAGCTCCGCGGCGGTGTGCGCGCGCACGAACTCGCGCCGCCCGGCGGCCATGGCGTGCGTGTAATCGTCCGCGCCGCGCGCCCGCGGGATGTGGAGGCGGTCGGTAGTCGTGTGTTTCGACATGGTCCGTAGTCCGTGGTCCGCGGTTCGTCGTCGGGTGTCCGTGTACGGCGATTCTTTCGCAGCCGACGACGAACTACCAACCACGAACTACGAACCGTTTTTCTAAAACGCGTGGTTGGCGGTCTGTCGTCGGATGCCCGCGTTCGGCGATTCTTTCGCAGCCGGCGACGAACTATAAACCACCAACCACGAACCACTCACCCGCTTCTAAAACGCAAACTTCAGCGCGAACTGCAATTGCCTTCCGGGGAAGGCCGAGGTGAATCCCAGCGGATCGGTGGCCGGCAGACTCTTACTGCCGTGGACGTTAAACGGACCGCTCAGCAGGAACGGATCGCCCACCGCCCACTCATCGTCCACCGAACTGAAATTGGTGTGGTTCAACAGGTCGGTGCCTTCGATGATCGCGTCGAGCCGCAGGCCGCGCTCGCGATTGATATAGAACGCCTTGGTGAGCCGCATATCGACATCGTAATAATCCGGCCCGATTCCGCTGTTACGCGGGACATACCACGGCCGCGCGTACAGCGACTCGCCTTCGGTCCCGTTTTCCGCGCCGGGAACGCGAATGTCGAACGGAATTCCGCTGCGCAGAAACACGATGGGCGAAAGCATCACGTCGGCAAGCGCGCGCGAGATAAATCCCTGGCCCGCGCCGGCTTTGAACGGCGTGGTGTAGAGCGCGTTGGCGACGAAATTGTGCGTGATGTTGTACGCCGAAATTCCGCGCTCCAGGTACAGGCGCGTGGGGAAGAAGGAGGCGAACTGGGAATTGAAATCGGTCACGTCGTCGATCGCCTTGCTGAAGGTGTAATTCAGCTGTCCCTGCAAGTGATTGGTGTAGCGCTTGGTGAACGACGCGGTCCCGCCGTTGTAGCTCGAATTTCCGATCGAAGAGTACGCGTTGTTCTGCACGATGCTGGGATTGATGGGCGTATACTGCGGGCCCCACTCCGGGTCCCACACGCCGGTTTCGGCGTAGTTGATCTCCTGATCGACCGGCAGGTGCACGCCGCGATAATACTGATAGCCGAGCTCGATCGAGGTGGATGGGGTAAGCTCGCGCGCGATGCTGGCGCTCGCCTGAATGGTGTACGCGTTCTTGTAATCGGGCGCCAGAGAGAAGATCACGCGGCCGTTGCCGCCCGGTCCCGGCGTCAGTCCGAAGGCTTCGAGATCGGACGCGTTCAACTGGCCGAAGGGAAGCTGGCCGCTCTGCATTCCCGCGGCCCACAATCCGAGCACGGTGTCATCCGGCAGCGAGGTAGCCACCTGGTTGATGTACTTTCCACTGTCGTTGAGCAGATTGGTCAGGTAGGGGATCATGAAGTTCACCGGGGCGACGAAAATTCCGCTGCCCGCGCGGAACACCGTTTTCTTGTCGCCGAACGGCTGCCAGGCGAATCCCAGGCGCGGCGAAAAATAGGTGTTGTGCGGCACCGGCGCGGGTTCGGCATCGTAATCCATGCGCACGCCGTAGTTGAGCGTAAAGTTCTGCGTCACCTTCCAGGAATCCTGGGCGAACAGGCCAAGATAGTTGGCCCAATCCTGCCAGGTCGGATTGTTGAATCCCTGGCGGTAATCAACCGGCACACCCAGCGCGAAGGATTCGAGCGCGGTGAGGTTGGTCGCCGCAGGACCGGTCAGCGGATATCCGCTGGCCACGTTGAAACCGGCGAGCGCGGCCTGATCCGCGGCCGGAACCAGCGAGATCAGCGGGATCGTGCCCTCGAAGAAATCGAATTCGCCGCCGAACCACAGATTGTTGGTCACCCTATAATGCACCGGCCGGTAGGATCCGCCGAATTTGAAAGTGTGGCTCCCTTTGATCCAGGTCAGCGTGTCCTCGAACTGGAAGCGGCGCTGCAAGGCGTCGTAGGGATCGGTGTAGCTCTGGTTGAACACGCCCATGTTGCCGATGGACAGCTCGGTGGTTCCGGTCGCGAACGGGATTTGGTTGGCGGTATTTTGCGGAACCACCTGCACGCGAAGCTGGTTGAGCACCTGCGCGGTGAAAATATGGCTCCAGGTGCCGAGAATGGTGTAATCGCGGTCGTAGGTGTTGGCCGCATCGCTCGGCGCGTAAGCGATGGATGCGCCTATGTCGGTGTAGTTCCAGTGTTCCAGCGAGAATCGCGCGGTGAGCGAATCCTTGTCGGTCATCTGATAATCGATGCGCGTGACCCAGTCGTGACTGCGCGTGGTGTCGTCGAAGATTCCGTTGTTCGCGTTGAGCAGCGTGTCCACGGCCGGATCATTCATCGGCACCAGCGCCGCCTGGAAGAAGCCGGCGAGGCCGATGAGCGTGGGATTTCCCGAGGCCGCGAGCTGTTTGACGTAATTCAACTGATCCGGATTCCCGTTGATTCCCATGGCTTCCGGCGTGTTCAGCAAATTACGGAACTGGGCCGCATCCAGCTTGCGGAATTCGTAGGAGCTGAAGAAAAACAGCTTGTTCTTCTTGATCGGCCCGCCGATGGCGAAGCCGGGGAAAAAGCTCTGATCGAACGGTGTTTGCGAAAACGTGTCGAAATAGTTGCGCGCCTCGGTGAACTGGTCGCGAAAATAGCCGTACGCGCTGCCGTGAAAAGCGTTGGTCCCGTTCTTGGTGACGACGTTCACCGCGGTTCCGGCGGTGAATCCGAACTCCGCGTTAAAGGCGCTGCGATTGACCTGGAATTCGGCCACGGATTCGACGCTGATGTTGGGCGTGCGAAGCTGGCCGGAGCCGTAATCGTTTTCGCCGCCGTCGATGGTCACCAGGTTGGTGCGCCCGTTGCTTCCGCCGATCGAAAATCCGGAGGTGACGAATCCGGTGTATCCCGGAAACTGGGCGCGCGGCGCATCCGAGCTCGACACGCCCGGCAGCGTGAACACCGAATCGGTGAAATTACGCCCCACGTTGGGCAGATTGTCGATGGCAAGGGTTCCCAGCGTATTGGCCTGCTGCGTCTTTTCACCTTCGAGGAGCGGCGCTTCTTCGATCACCTGGACCTCGTTCTTCACTTCTCCGATTTTCAGATGCGCGTCGAAAACCACGGCCTGGCCGATGCTTAATTCGAGATTCGGGGCGACGGCCGTCTGGAATCCTTCCGAACGCACTTCGACGCGGTAGGAGCCGGGCAGAAGCAGCGGAATCTGGTAGGTTCCATCATCGCCCGTAGTCACGGTTTTCGAGAAGCCGCGCTCGGTGTTGATAATTACGATGGTGGCGCCGGGAATGGCGGCTGCGTTGGGATCGTAAACCGTGCCTTTCAAGGTTGCGGTCGCGACATCCACCTGCGCGCTCGCCACGGGAATCAACACCAGCGCGAAAACCATAAGAAAAAGCATGAAAGATCGTTGCTGCATCACAACAAACCCCTTGCCGCGAGAGACGGGAGGCGAAACTCACCCTCGCGGCGCGACGGCCGAGTTCCGGCGTGCAATATATGCGGGCGTTCCACGCACCCTACCGCGCGAAACAGCCCAATAATAAAAACGGACCCTGTGCGACACCGAGCAAATTCGATTCCACGCGATTTTGCATGAAGTTTCCGTCGGATTGTGTCAAGAACTGCTCAAAATGACGCTGCCCAAGATCGTCTTATCGAGCGATTTCCCCCAGGTGTTCACCCCGCGGAATTCTGAAAACCGCTCCCTCTGGTCGCGGCTCGCCGTCTGTTCGTTGCAACGCCCCGGCGCCGAACAAGCCCCGTCCGTGAGCGCGGGGCAGCGGCCGGGCGTCTGGCCGCCAACGTGCCACGCGATTTTGCATCGCAGCATAAATCGGGAGGATCGCGCCATGAATCGCGCTACCTGCGTGCGCACTCTCCGCTCCGGAAATTTCGGCGAACTCGAAATCGAGCATCTGAACCGGTTCGGCATCTATAACAGGCTTTATTTCAATAACCGCAGCTACACGAATCTGGACGAATTCCGGCTGGCCGGAACGCTGGCGCGCCTACTCGGCGAGTTTGGCGTTCGTCACGACGACCGCGTCCTGGTGATGATGCCCAACTCGCCTGAGCTGACCGCGGCGTTTCCCGCCATCTGGATGACGGGCGCGGCGATCGTGCCCGTGATTCCGCAATGGACCGCGTCGGAGGCGGCCACGGTTCTCTCCGACTCGGAAGCGTCCATCATTCTCACCGCTCCGTCCCACGCCGAACGGCTGGCGCAGGCGATGAAAGAGGCGCGTGTGTCCAAGCGGATGCTGGTTTTCGGCGAATGCGGCGTTCCGGGGGCGACCGACATTAATTCGCTCCTAGGGGGTCTGCCCGCGGTTGAAACGCCGGTGAAGCGTTCGACTTCCGATCTCGCCGTGCTGTTGTATACCTCCGGCACGACGGGAAAGCCGAAAGGCGTGGTGCTCACGCATGGAAACCTGTTCGCGGCGGTCGAGGGGCCGCTGCTTCAGAACCCGGATCTCGAACGCGGCGCGGTACTGCATTCGCTGCCGCTGACGCACGTCTACGGAGTGCTGGTGGAAAATCTGGCGAACGCGTGGGGATGGTCGATCGTGCTTCTGCCGCATTTCGATCCCACGCGCGCTCTCGAAGCGATCGAGCAGTATCGCGTGCGCTACTTGCCGCTGGTCCCGACCATGGCGGTGTATCTTCTCCGCCATCCCGCACGCGATGAGTTCGATACCTCCAGCCTGTTTCGGATTACCAGCGGCGGCGCGGCGCTTCCCGATCAGCTTCGCAAGGACCTGGAACGCGCATTTCGATGCGTCGTCGATCAGGGCTACGGGTTGTCGGAATCGGCCGCGGTCGCGACCGGGTACACAGTCGGTGAGCCGTATCGCGCAGGTTCGGCGGGCCGGGCGGTTCCAGGCGTCGAGCTATGCATCACATCGGATTCGGGCGAGGCGCTTCCGCCCGGCCAAGTGGGTGAAATCTGCGTCGCAGGACCCAACGTGACGGCGGGCTATTGGCGCAATCCGGGCGCGTCGAGCGAAACGATTCGCGGCCGATGGCTGCACACCGGCGACGTCGGCTATCTCGACCAGGACGGCTATCTGTACATCACCGATCGCAAAAAAGATCTGATCATCAAGGGAGGGGAAAACATCTCACCGCGCGAAATCGAGGAGGCGCTGTACCTTCATCCCGCCGTCGCCGAAGCGGCCGTGGTGGGCGTTCCCGACGCGATTTTCGGCGAACAGATCTGCGCGGTGATCCAGCTTGCGGCAAACGCGCATGCGACGCCCGAGGAAATCCGCGCGCACCTGGCGCGGCACGTCACCAAATTCAAGCTTCCGTCGGAAATTTTATTCCTGGCGGTGCTGCCCAAGAACAACAGCGGGAAAATCCTCAAGCGGGAGATTCAGGCGCATCTCACGGCGAAGGTCTCTTGAGTAGCACGTCGTGGGTTCGAAAATCGACCGTGCAGCCCGCAGCCTGACGGCGCGCGGCTGTCCGGCGGTTCATTCACGTGGATTCGCGACGCTTTTTCTTCTGCCGTGGATTTGCGTTCTTCTGCTTGAGCTTCGCTTCAAGCTCGGCAACACGCGCGCGCAACTCCTCGATCTGCGAGTTATCAGCTGCGCCGGCGCCGAAAAACCGGCGCATCGTCTCAAACGGGGCCGTTGCCGCCGAACGCACTCCGCTCCACTGATCGCGGACGGCTTCCTGCATCTTGTGGTAGGTCTCGAACGCGGTGTTCAGATACCACATCATGAAATCCTGGCGAGCCTTGTCGGAGGCGACGATCAGTTGACGCAGCAGTTCGAGCGGAAGCCCGGCCGGCTCGCCGCGCGCGTCTTCGACGATGATCTGCGTCAGCGTCACGCGCGTCAGGTCCTCGCCGGTTTTCGCGTCGATCACCTGGAGATCGGCGCCCTCGCGAATCCGCTGCGCCACGTCTTCCAGGTTGACGTAGCGGCTGGCGGCGGTGTCGTACAGTCTTCGGTTTTCGTATTTCTTGATGATGATTTTGGCCTGGCTCACGCGATTGGCCCTTATTGTGCACACGCGAACGATACTCGCGTCACAAAAAAATATCTTGACATAAATGGCGGTGCGGCGTACAGTGTAGCTGGATGCTGCATTGCAGCAAGAAATGAGGAAGGGCTATGAAAGAAAAGGAAACGCCGGAGCATCCGCCGGCGGCAACTCCCATCTCCCTGTTCACCGACTGGATGCGGCAGGGAACCGAGAGCTTTTTCGCTACACAACGGATTTTACTGGATTTCGTGATGCGCCAGAACGCGCTGGCGATGAACGCCCTGCGCGAGCGGCTGAGCACCGCGCGCCCCGCGGCCGCGCTGAGCGAGCTCGCCGGCGAGGGGTTGGGGAATTTTATTGCAGCGCAACGAATTCTGCTCGAGCTGGCGCAGCGCCAGAACGATATCGTGCTCAAAGGCGTAAAGGAGCGGGTGGGCGCATCGGCCGCCGCGGGCGCCATGACCGATCTGCTGCGCCGCAGCGTAGACACCTTCATCGATCTCCAGCGCCATTTTCTGGATATCGCCGGAAAACAGAGCGACGCCTGGGTGAAGTCCGCAAAAACGGGTAAGGCATACACCGGCGAAGGTTTGGCCGAACTCGCGCGCGAAGGGATGGAGAGCTTCGTGGCGACGCAGAAGAAATTCCTGGACGTGGTGGCCGAAGAAACCGCGAAGGCCGCCAAGAGCCGCAATGGTGCGGTAAAACCCGCAGAGAAGACCGAGTTGTCGGCGCTGGCGCGTGAAAGCGTGGATGCCTTCATCTCGGCGCAGAAGCAGCTTCTCGATACGGCCGCCGCGCAGGTGCAGGTGGGGCTGAAGGCGGCCGGGACGGTCTCGAGCGCCTTTTCGCCCATCCCCGGCGCGACGCTTTCCGATCTGACCCGCCAGGGCGTGGAAAGCTTTGTTGCGGCGCAAAAAGCGCTGCTCGACGTGATGACTACGCCGCGCCGCGCCGCGCACGCGCATCCGGAAGCGCCGAAAGCCCGCGCCCCGCGCCCGGCGCACGCGCATTAGCACGCGCGGCGAGGAGATGCATCCGCACACCTCCTGAACGATGGGCGGAGCCGGAATCGTCCGGCTCCGCCGGCGGCACGCGACGTGCACATCGTCCAAGCAAACTCCCTGGAGGTGCGCCATGACACACGTTCGCGCAGGCGACCGTTTGACAGCCGAAGACGCGGCATTCCTTTATCTTGAAAAAGAGGAAATGCCGCTGCATATCGGCAGCGTTTCCACCTTTGAAGGCGTGATTCCGTTCGAGCCGCTGCTCGCATACGTCGAATCGCGCCTGCCGCTGATTCCGCGCTATCGCCAGCGCCTGGTGACCCCGCCGTTTCACGCCGGCCACCCGACCTGGGAAGTGGATCCCGATTTCGATCTCCGCAACCACGTTCATCTCGCCACTCTGCAGCGCGGCACCGAAGCCGAGCTTCGCGCGCTCGCCGGAAGAGTCTTCAGCCGCGTGATGGATCGCAGCAGACCGCTGTGGGATCTGGTGCTCGTCCACGGGCTCCAGGACGGGCACAGCGGCCTGATCGCGCGCGTGCATCACTGCCTGGTGGACGGCGTTTCAGGCGCGGGATTGATGAACGTGATGCTCAATGCGGAAGGGTCGACGGCGCCGGAAACCAAGCCCAGGCGCGAGCGCGCCCGCCCGCTTCCCGGCGCGGAAACATCGCTGCTGAACGCGCTCACCAGCGCGTATTCGGAGATGGTGGAGCGCGTTCTTTCGGCGCAGTCGGCCACGCTCAAGATTCTCGAATCGGTCGCATCCGATGAATCGGCTGCCGGTTTCGCGCAACTCGGGCGATTGGTTCCGGCCATGCTCACTCCCGTCGAACGGCTTCCGTTCAATCAGCCGCTGGCCGGGCC
>JASHWA010000473.1 GCA_030044325.1 Bryobacteraceae bacterium | reverse complement strand
GCCGCGGCCGATTGGGAATTCGATTCGGGCAGACTGCATGGCCCTGTGGACAAGTCAGAGTGGTTAATGACGCCGCAGACCAACGACGCTTACAGCGGATTGCTGCGCGACATTGTGTTTCCAGCCGGAATTTTGCAGCCGCCGATCTTCGATCCCAATGCCGATCCGGCGGTGAATTACGGCGCCATCGGCGCGGTCATCGGCCACGAGCTGACGCACGGATTCGACGACGCCGGACGCAGGATCGACGCCTCCGGCGCCCTGCGCGACTGGTGGACCAAGGAGGACGACGCGAAGTTCCGGGCGCAAGCCCGCAAGCTCGGCGAACAGTATTCCCAGTTCGAGCCTCTCGCCGGCGTCAAGGTCAACGGCGACCTCACCATGGGTGAGAACATTGCCGATCTGGGCGGCCTGACCCTGGGATTGGATGCATATCATGCCTCGCTGGGCGCGCGCCCGGCGCCGGTGATCGATGGACTGACGGGCGATCAGAGGGTGTTCCTCGGATGGGCGCAGGCGTGGCGAGGAAAGGCGACCGGCGACGCTGTGCGGAAACAGGTGGTCAGCAATCCGCATTCGCCGGTACAGTTCCGTGTCAACGGTGTGGTGCGTAATCTGGATGCATGGTATGAGGCGTTCGGCGTGAAGCCTGGTGACCGGCTTTTCCTCGCGCCGGAGGCGAGAGTACGCATCTGGTGATGTCCGCACTGTATACAAGCCCACGGCGCAGTCCGTATTCGGCTGAATACGTTGCTTCCCATCCACAGGACGGCGCGCTTCGATACCGGGAAAGACCCTTCAGGAAAGCTGCCGGAGATCAGGCCGAAAAATAAGCCGAAAAGAGAAGCTTTATGAGAACCGCTTCCACAATCGCCCGGCCGTTACTCTTGGGTAAGGACCTGATTGCTCCAGCCTTCAGAAAGCATGTTGTCCGCCGGGAGAAGGACTCCCGCCTGCTGCATCCGCGCAAGTCCGGCCTGCCGCTTGGTCTCGCTGAACTGTGCGTAAATAGAAACTCGTGCAGCAACACGCGGGCGGGTCGCCGTCTCCCAGGCATTTTGACGGAAAGCGTTTCTTTAATCCGGATGCGCCGCAGGTGCGCGGCTGGCGGGATGTGCTCAAGTGGAAGCTCACCAGCCGCCCGCAGCCGTCGCCCCGCTTCGTGGCGGACGTAAACCCGGTAAAGCCGCCGCGTTGTGTCGAAGGCGACGATCTATTGGTCACTTTCGTAAATCACTCCACCATCCTGCTCCAGCAAAATGGATTGAACATATTGACGGACCCGGTTTGGTCCCGGCGCGCCAGTCCCTTTACCTTCGCGGGTCCGCGTCGCCGTCGTGATCCGGGAGTGCGCTGGGAAGATGTTCCGCCCATCGACATCGTCCTGCTCAGCCACAACCATTACGATCATCTCGATCTCACCTTCGTCGGGCGGCTTGCCGGGCGCCGCCAATCCGAGTTTATTGTCCCTTCGGGCGTCGCCTCGTTCCTGCGGTCCCGCAACGTCGATCCGCTTCACGAGCTGGACTGGGGCCAGTCGGTGACGCTCGGCCAAACCACAATTCACAGCGTGCCGGCGCTGCACTTTTCCGGTCGCGGACTCTTCGATCGCAACCGCACCCTGTGGTGCGGATATGTAATCGAAGCAGCGGGCCGCGGGATTTATTTTGCCGGAGACACCGGCTTCGGTGACCATTTTGCCCGGATCCGGGAGCGGTTCGGACCCCTGCGCCTGGCGCTGTTACCCGTGGGAGCCTATCAACCGCAGTGGTTCATGTCGCCGGTTCACATGGGTCCGGAAGAGGCGCTCCGGGCGCACGAAATTCTGAATCCTGGCGCCAGCATCGCAATCCATCACGGAACGTTCCAGTTGGGAGACGACGGCCCGGACACTCCCAAAAGACGCCTGATGGAGCTCGGCCGGCCGGATTCGTTTCTGATCCTGAACAACGGTCAATCGGTGGCTCTCCCTTGATCGTCTCCAAGCACACACTGGCGCTGATCAGCTTGATCGGAAGTTCGTTCGACCTGCTGGGAGCCTTGTATCTCGCTTACGACTTGCTGGGCAGCGAGCACGGTCCTTTGCGGACCCTGACAAGGGCCGTCACCTACGGAATCTTGTTCGGAGCCGGCTATGGCCTCGCACTGGGGCCGGTTTTCGGTCTTTCGAGTGGCGCCGCTCACGGGATCACCCTCGGCTGGGAGTATGCGCGCGCTTCGCGGCACGCGCCCACCTCCGGATTCTGGCTGGATACCTTCATGAGCGCCATCCGCGGCTGCGGATTTGGCCTCGGCGCCGCCTATCTCTTCGGCATACCCTTCGGCGTTACCTTCGGAATCCTGAGCACGGCGGGACAGGCGGTTGCCTACCAGTTTGGAATCAGCCCATCGGCCCATTACCAGCCCGCCATGCGGCCGCGCTTTTCGCGCTTTATGTTGCTCGCCGCGGCCAATCGCAGCGTCGGCTACATAGTCGCGGGTTATGTCAGCAGCCTGGTGGCGCAGAACCGGCAACACGCCGTCGCGGTTGGGCTCAAGGCCGGGCTGGTGATTGGTTTGGTAACGGCAATCGCCGGCACCCTCACGCCATTTGTCGAGTGGAGGGTCGATCACCTCCCCGAACGCAGGATGGGCGTCTTTGGCGTAGCTCTGCTTCTCACCGGATTTGCGCTTCAATCCGTCCAATACTGGATCGCGCTCCTGGATGTCGTCGTCCGATAGCCTTAACGCGCATCGCCGCGAGAACCGTATGCGATCGCGGCGCCGGCCGAAACGCCGAAGTCTGCGCCGCCTCCTTAAGAAAGGCGCTCCCAAGAAAACCGGTTGGCGAAGCCGAACCTGGAAGTCGAGATTTCGCTGCTGTTTCCGGCCCTATAATAATTCTTGGAATGATCTCAATTGAGTGACGCAGCGAACGTTTGGCCCGCGCTCAAGGAGCAGTTATGCGATTTGTTTTCGCCCTGTCGATCATCGCAGTGTCTGGGTTTGGTCAAAACGCGGGAATACCGGATTTAGCCGCAAGGCTCGGGCATCAGCTCCTGGGCCGCCAGCTCAAGAAGGTCGCGGTGCTTCAGTTCACCGGTAAACAGAATTATGATTCGCAGTTGAGCGCTCATCTGGTGGAGCAAATCGACCATGAGATCGTGGCAGTCCCGGGCATCGAGGTTGCCGGCCAGGAGCAGTGCGATGCCGTGCTGCGCCAGATGCGCCTGGTGGACGCTCCCGAAATCAGCACCAAGGATCTGGAAACCATCGCCACGCGCCTGAATGTGGACGCCCTCGTGACTGGGACCTTTGATGTCAGCGGCTCGACGGTGGCCATCGATGCCACGATCTTCGACGGGAAAACCTCCTATATTGTCGGCGCCGCCGGCACAAAGCTGGACCGGGCGGCTCTCGATGCCTTCTTGGTGGAAAGGAAAGGGCCGCCGGAGCGCGTGATCACAATTCCCTCGGGCATGCAGATCGACGTCAGCATGAATGAAAAGGTCGATGCGGCCGGGGTGCGGAACGGAAAGACCGTTTCCGCGGCGCTCGGAAACGATCTCGTGGT
>JASHWA010000472.1 GCA_030044325.1 Bryobacteraceae bacterium | reverse complement strand
ATGCCGCCGGCACGTTTGGAGCGCGGGATCCGCTTCGAGCATGTTTCGTTTGCGTATCCAGGAACGGCGCGGCGGGTGCTCGACGATGTGAATGTGGAGTTGAAAGCGGGGTCGGTGGTGGCGATTGTGGGGGAGAACGGCGCGGGGAAATCGACGCTGGTGAAGCTGCTGTGCCGGATGTATCTGCCGGATTCGGGGCGCATCCTGATCGACGGCACGGATTTGGCGAGGATTCCGCACGAGGAGTGGCGGTCGCGGCTGGCGGGGGCGTTCCAGGATTTTTTCCGCTTCGAATTCCGGGCGCGGCACACGGTGGGGCTGGGCGACATGCCGCGATTCGAGGATGAAGCGGCGGTGGTCGCGGCGGTGAGGCGCGCGGGCGCGGAGGACGTGATCGAGAAATTGCAGTCGGGGTTGGAGACGCAGCTGGGGGCGACGTGGCCGGAGGGCGCGGAGGTGAGTTTCGGGCAATGGCAGAAGCTGGCGCTGGCGCGGGGGTTCATGCGGGAGCGGCCGCTGGTGGTGGCGCTGGATGAGCCGACGGCGGCGCTGGATGCGGAGACGGAGCATGCGCTGTTCGAGCGCTACGCGGCGGCGGCGCGCAATCGCGACGACGGGCGGATCACGATTCTGGTGTCGCACCGGTTCAGCACGGTGCGGATGGCGGACCAGATCGTAGTGCTCGACGGGGCGCGGGTGGTGGAGACGGGGTCGCACGAGGAGTTGATGGCCAAGCGCGGGCAGTATGCGGAGTTGTACGGGATTCAGGCGGCGGCGTACCGGTAGAGCACTTTTTTCGTGCTAGGCCAATTTCGTGCCGAAGAACGTCACGATCAAGCTATCCGACGAGACGGCGCTGTGGGCGCGGCGCAAGGCCGCGGAGGAAGATACGTCCGTGGTGAATCCGTTCGAGCGTGAGGCTTCCGAGTTCGCGTGGTGAAGAGGCGGAGGATTGGCCGCATCCTTGGATGGCGGTTCGGGGGCGGCGCGGGTCGAAAAGTCGATGAAGCGCTCCCTCTGGTCGCGGCTCGGGGCCGGCAGCGGTTTTTGTTACGGTGCCAGGCCGACCTTTTTTTCCAGGACGAGGAAGCGGGGGTCGGAGCGGATGGAGTCGAATAGCGGCTCGTATTTGATGTAGAGAATCTGGCCTTCCCTGGCTTGCGCGGATTTTTCGAGAAAGGCGAAGGCGGTGTCCCGATCGCCGATGGACGCGTAGCCGAGGGCGAGCTGATAGGGGGAGACGATGGCGCGGCCGCTGGGTTTTTGGGCTGCGGCGAACTGGGCGCGGGCCTGCTCGAGGTGGCCGCGGCAGGCGGAAATCAGGCCGAGTCCGAAGGTGGTCATGGGAGCGGGGAAAGCACGCGTGTTCCACTCGGACTGAACGGCGGCTTTATCGCACTGGTGCTGGTAGATGGCCATGAGGCCGGCGAGGAGATGGCCGTCCAGCTCGTCGAGTTTGGAATCGATGAGCTTCTGAAGCATGCCCTCGGCGCCGGCATAATCGCGATCGAGATAATAGGCGACGACCTGGTTGACGCGGATGGCGGCGTTCAACGGATCGAGATCCTCGGCGATGCGAAACTGCTGGTGCGCTTCCTTGAACTGGCCGCGGGTGGCGAGCGCCCATCCATAATAGGACCGCGTGGTGGCCTGCGCGCCATGAGCGACGGCGAGTTTGAAGCCGTGTTCGGCGCGCGGCCAGTCCCAGTAGTCGCGATAATCGAGGTTGGCGACCTCGCCCAGAGCTTCGGTGTCCTGCGGATTGAGCGCGAGCACTTTTTCAAGGGCGGCGCGCGCGCGATCGTGGCCTTCGGCGGCGGGCTCGGCGGTGATATGCACCAGAGCCATTTCAGCGCGCGCGATTCCGCGATACGCTCCGGTGTAGGCGGGATCTTTGCCGGCCGCGGCTTCAAACAATTCCAGGCTCTGGCGGTAGCCATCGGGCGTGCGCCTGGAAAATTCGTAGCTGGCGCGCAGATACAGGTCGTGCGCCTCGGGATCGGAGGTGGAATCGGAGGCCGCGGGCGGCTGCGCCTGCGCGGCGCCGCGAACCGTGGCGGCGATTTCGCGCGCCATCTGCTCCTGGAGGGTGAGCATGTCGTGCGATTCGGCGTTGAAGGATTTCGACCAGATGTGATAGCCGTTGGAGGTGCGATTGAGCTGGGCGGTGATGCGAATGCGGTCGCCCTGGCGCTCGAAGCTGCCTTCGAGCACGGCGGCGACGTTCAAGATTTTTCCAATCTCGCGGACGTCCACGCCGCGCCCTTTGAACTGAGATGCCGAGGTGCGCGCGACGACGCGAAGATCGGGCCATTGCGCGAGCTGATTGGTGAGCTCTTCGGTAACTCCGTCGGCGAGGTACTGATCGCCGCGATCGGTGGAGAGATTCTGGAACGGCAGAACCACGATGGAATTGACGGACTGGCGCGAGGAGCTTCGCCACAGCACGATTCCGGCGGCCAGGACGGCGAGCATCGCGATTCCGACGGCCACGGCGCTCCAGCGCACACGCGCGGGTGGCGGGGGTTCAGGTTGGGCGGCGGGCTGAGGTTTGCGGCGCGTAATGGCGGGGATGTAGCCGCGCTGCGGGATTTCGATGACGATTTCATCGGCGCTCGAAGCGTAGTGTTCCTTGAGCTTCTGGCGCAGGCGGCTGATTTCGGCGCGGACGGCGGAATCGATGCGCGGGTCGAAGGAATCGGACTTGTCGAAGGCGTCGAGGCCGATGGCGTATTCGCTCAACTGGCGGCCGTCGATGGCGGCTTCGACGAGGTATTTGAGAAGACGCGCTTTGCGGGCCGAATTGGCGAACAGGGGCGAAGTGAGGAGCTGGTCGAGATACGAGCGGAGTTGGGCGCGTTCAGCCTCGCTGAATCGAGACTCGCCGCTCAATTCCATGCGGGAATCCTGCATAGGCTGAATCCTTCGGTATAGTGTAACACCCTGAAACTACAACGGTGCAACGTTAGGTGCGTGGAGTGCCCTAAAAATCGGCGATGGTCGTCGCGAAAACGTGTCGACGGCGTTGGCGAATGGCGGGTCGATCCAACAGACCAACGCGCTCCATGACTGTCGCGCCTCAAAAAGAAGGCGGGTTGGGTGGATGGGGCGGGTCGGGTGGAGGTTGTGCGGGGTTGGGTCGTTCATGAGGGGGAGCGCTGGGTGCGCCAGAGGTCGATCAGCAGGAGGATGGCGCCGATGGTGATGGCGCTGTCGGCTACGTTGAAAGAGGGGAATTCGTAAGAGCCGAAGAAGAACTGGAGGAAGTCGGTGACGGTGCCGCGGGCGAGACGGTCCCAGAAATTACCGAGGGCGCCTCCGAAGATGAGGGACAGTCCGGTTTGCATAAGGGCGCTTCCCTGAGCGCGGGCGAGCAGGGGCGCGATGATGGCCATGACGCCTACCGAGATCGCCACCAGAAAAATGCGGCGCCATTCCGAGTTCAGACCGGCCATAAATCCGAAGGCGGCGCCGGGGTTTTCGGTGTGAATGATATTAAAAAAGCCGGGGATGACGGCGATCTGGTCGAGTTGCGTTACATGCGCTCGAATGTAGAGTTTTGTAAGGCGGTCGAGGAGGACGACGGCTGCGATGATGGCGAGCGAGCGCCGGCGGGCGTTCATCGTGCGCGGGCCGCCCTTGGGGGGGTCGCTAAACTGCTGAATCGGCGAATCGTTGGATTGTGCATTGGGTCCGTTTTCTTATCGTAACCGATTCGAGTGTGCCGTTTATTAACAGAAGTGACGTTTTATGAAGGGGTTGGGTCCAGTATCGCATGTCGCACTTTCCTGTTGACAGTGGATGAAGTTCAGCTTAATATTCTCTTTGCTCACCTCGGCTATTCGAAATCGGGTGAGCTTTTTTGACGGAGTTTTGAGCAGTACAACCTATGCCTGCCGCGAGTTCACCCATGACTTTTCAAGTTGGTGAGAAAGTCGTCTATCCGAATCACGGTGTCGCCACAATCGAGAATATCAGCAGCCGCGCGTTTGCCGGTCATTATGAACGGTTTTATCTGCTGCGGCTGACCTATAACAGCCTGACGGTGATGGTGCCGTTTTCGCATGTCGTAGATTTGGGATTGCGGCGTGTGACGCGTAACGGGGAGATGGCGCGCGTGATCAGTTTCCTTTCCGAAGGACGCTGCCAGCGCTACCAGGACTGGAAAGACCGCTTCAAAGAGAACAGCGAAAAGATGAAGAACGGCAGTCTTCTGGCGGTGGCGGAAGTGATGAAGGGCCTGCTGATTCTGCAAACCCAGAAGCCGCTGAGTTTCCGGGAGAAGAAGATGCTCGACCGGGCGCGGCACATGCTGATCATGGAGTTTTCGACATCGCGCGGGATGAAGGAATGCGAGGCGATGGATCTGCTCGATCAGGCGCTCAAGAAGGCGCAGTTGCATTTGCCGGAGCCGCTGTAGAATTGGCTCGGCGCTCGACCCGCGTGGCTGAAGCCACGCGCGGCCTGAAGGCCGCCGTCCTATTGTTTCGGGGTTTGGGCGATTGAGCCGCCCAGGCCGGCGTAGGTTTCCTTCACCTTGACTACTTTATTGGCGGCGAAGGTGACGAAGGTCACGCGGCCGGGCGGGACTCCGTAGATCCAGTCCTCGTACTCGGTGCCTTCCTTGGTTTCGCGGTCTTTGTGGTCGGGACGGCCGAGAGCCATGACCACCTGGTCGCGGGTCATACCCACGACGGCCTTCTTGTTCTCGATGGCGGATTTGAATTCGGGCGGGATGATGGCGGTGTACTGTTCGGTGACGGTGCGCTGATTGAAATCGAGGATGGGCGAGAGCATTTTTTTGATTTCGGCGGAGGTGGTCTCGCCGATCGGCTCGTGGAAGCGGAGGGCGAGGGTGGTGCCGCCGGTGGAGACGGCCTGCTGGCCGCCGTTGATGGGCATAGGCAAGCCGACGCCGACCGAGAGGTGATCCTTCCAGGCGCCTTTGGCGCGCAATCCGCCGTTGATTTCGAAAATGATGGAATTAGGCTCGATGGTGACCTTGGTGATCTGGACGAGGTCGCCCACACGGCCGGCGGCGCCAAACTGTTTCGAGGCGGCGAGCCACTGCTGTTGGTCGTAGCTGCCGGTGGTGTCGACATCGAGGGGCCTTGGGGATCGCGGCAGCGGGACCTTGACGGTGGCGTACTCGGAATCGAGGCCGCGCAGGATTTCCAAGCGCTGGTCGTCGGTGAGTTTTTTCTGATCCGCCGAAAGGGTTGCGAGGGCGGCGAAGGCGAGCAATAAAAGACAGGAAATCCGGCTCATAGAAAACACCTCATTCCTCGTTGCGATCGGGGAAGGCGCGGACCACCAGGACAAACAGCGCGATGACGACGAGGGTGGAGAGAATACCGCCTTCCGGTCCGTAAGCACCACCGCTCCACAGATCGCCGGTGCGCCAGTGGAGCGTGTATCCCATCACGCCCATTGTAAACCCGCTCAGGTTTTCGCCGAAGAGGGGCAAGGTGAAATTCCAGCCGAAGTGCAGGCCGATGGGCAGCCACAGGGCGCCGGTGCGCCAGTAGGCGTAGCCGAGCAGAATGCCCCACAGGGCCGTGTTGACGGCGCCGAGCAGGGTCGCGTTGGGATTGCGGAGGTGCTCGAAGCCGAACAGGATGCTGACGGGGAGAATGGTGGCGAAGGCGCCGAGGGTTCGGACCAGCAACTGGAAGGCGTAACCGTGAAACAGCATTTCTTCGCCGATGGCGCCGAACAGGAGCACGATGCTGACGAAGAGGAAACTGCCGGCGGGGTGCTCGACCGGGGGGGTGCGCTCGAAGAAGGCGAATCCGGTGAGCGCGGGACCGGCAGAGATGACGACCGCGGCCACGGCGGCGGAGGC
>JASHWA010000052.1 GCA_030044325.1 Bryobacteraceae bacterium | reverse complement strand
AACGTTCCGGATATGACGCCGAACTCGAATATGTCGATCGCCTGATCGGTTCGTTTCGCGACGAACTTGCGCGCGCGGGCGTGTGGGACCGCGCGCTGGTCATTTTTCTTTCCGATCACGGGGAAAGCCTGGGCGAACACGGCGAACGGACGCACGGATATTTCATTTACCAGAGCACGCTGCATGTCCCGCTGATTTTTCACTGGCCGGCAGGCGCGCGCGGGCTTCCGGCCTCCGTCGAAGAACCCGCTGGGCTGATCGACGTCGCGCCGACGATTCTCGATTTCTTAAACGTGCCCGCGCAAAGTTCGTTCGCCGGGCGAAGTTTGCTCAAACCCGGCGCTGCGAACGCCGTTTTTAGCGAAAGCGATTACAGCCGCGACGCGTTCGGATGGTCGGCATTGCGCAGCCTGCGCGCGGGCAGGTACAAATACATCGCCGCGCCGCATGCCGAGCTGTACGATCTCCAAAAAGATCCGGGCGAGCAGCGCAACCTGATCGCGGCGCAGCCGGCCGAAGCGCGGCCGCTTGAAGCGCAGCTTGCCAAGATGGTTGCGGCGCACGCTCCGCAGCAGACGGCATCGAATGCCGCGCTTGCGCCGGAAAAATTGGCTGCGCTCAAATCGCTCGGGTATGTGGCGCCGTCGCCGGGCGGTTCGCTGCGGAATTCGGGCGCGGATCCGAAGGATCGCCTCTCCGAATATCGCCGGTATGAGCGCGCGCAGGATGAAATTCTTTCGGGCCGGAACGCGAGCGCGATCGCGATTCTGCGCAAGATTCTCGCGAGCGATCCGCAAAATACGCTCGCGCGGCGCGACCTGGGGGTAGCCTTGAACGCGCAGTCGGATTATCGCGGCGCGCGGGCGAATCTCGAAAAAGTGGTGGCCGCGGCGCCGGGCGATTTCGTGGCGCAGTTCGAGCTGGGCGTCGCCTTGGAGCATTTGGGAATGCTTCGCGATTCCCTGGAGCGCCTGCGCCAGGCGTGCCGCATCGCGCCGGAATCGGCCGGCTGCGCGCGGGAGATGAAAGCGGTTCAGGAAAAACAACGCGCTCCATAACTGAAGCGCGTTGGTCGTCGGTTTACACAAATGCTACTTTCTCGCCTTTTTCGGAACGAACGCGAGAAACCGGCGTGGGTTGTCGACCATGATCGTGTGCAGGACCTCGTCGCTTGCGCCGGCCGCTTTCACCTTCGGAACGAAAACCGTCAGCGTTCTCGCGTAGCCCGGACCACCCCCGCCGTGCGTCTGCGCGCGGTTCGACAGGTCCGACGCGAACAGCAGATTTTCGGCGAAACCCTCTTCGATCAGCTTCATCACCATGGGAACCTGTTGCGCGTCTCCGGCGCCTCCCTGGCGATCGAAGCCGATGAACGCGCCGCGCTTGCAGATCACCCGCTGCACCTCGACCTTCGGGTCCACCAGGTTGCCCAGATGGCCGATGCAGATGTGCTGCGGCTTCACGCCCGCGTCTTCTAAAATATCGAGCTGCTCCAGCGCCGATTTTCCGGGAATGCCGGTGTGCGTGAAGATCGGCAGATTGGTCACCAGGTGCGCGCGGCCGACGGCGCGGAACACTTTACGCTCATCCGCCGTAATCCAGTCCCACGAACCGATCTCGCCGAACGCGCCGACCGGGTCGCGCTCCACCTGCTTGAGCAGCGCTTCGTAGATCTGCGTTTCGCTCCAGGTGGAAATTTCCGGCGGATAAAACGGCTGCGTGTAAAATCCCGCGCCGGCGACGATCGGAAGCCCGGAATTTTTCGAAATCTCGCGCAGAAAATTGATGTCGCGGCCCATGTCCGGATGACCGGCATCGACGATGCACGCGATCCCGTCGGATTTGGCGAGCTTCATCTCGTTGGTCATGAACTCGGCGTCCTGCATGAAGTACGGGCCTTGGGGTTGAGCCGGAGCCTGCGCGCCTCCGCGGCCTCCGCGCGCGGGCGTTCCGTTTTCTTCGAGCGTCTTGCGATACTGCGCCATCCATCGCGGCATGAAATCGGCGGCCGTGGACATGTGCTCGTGAAACAGCGTCGCTCCGCCGGCGAGATCTGCGGGCGCGTAGTCCTTGAGCACGCAGCGTATGATCGCGCCCTTGGGAAATGTGGGCTCGGCCGACGCCGGCAGCGCAAACGCCGCGGCTCCCAGAATCGCAAGCGCCTCGCGGCGGGACAGACCCTCGCTGTACATGATAGAAGACGCTCCTTTGTTCCATCCAAGATATCGCAGCAGCGCCGTCAACGCGGCGGCACCGCAACGCACGACCTTACGGTCGCGCGTGGTAATGTAAGCTGGATCGATATGAACCGCATCGCTCTCGCATTGCTGGCCGCAGCCGCGCTCAACGCGGCCGATGGAGTTCTCGATCACGTGGACGCCCACGCCGGGCGCTTCGGAGAAATCTCGCGTCAGATCTGGGAGACACCGGAACTCGGGTTTCATGAAAACAAGAGCTCCGCGCTGCTCCAGCAGGAATTGAAGGCGAACGGATTCGAGGTGCAAGCCGGAGTCGCCGGAATGCCGACCGCGTTCACTGCCTCGTTCGGCAGCGGGAAACCGGTGATCGTGATTATGGGCGAATTCGACGCGCTCCCCGGGATGTCGCAAAAAGTGGAGCCCGCGGTCGACCCGGTCACGAACGGCGCGCCGGGACACGCGTGCGGGCACAATCTGCTGGGATCGGCGTCGGCGCTGGCCGCGGTCGGGATTAAAGAGGAAATCGAGGCGCGCGGGCTGAAAGGGACCATCCGCTATTACGGAACGCCGGCCGAAGAAGGCGGCGGCGGGAAAATCTATATGATCTACGCGGGCCTGTTCAAGGATGTGGACGCGGTGCTCGCCTGGCATCCCGGCGATTCGAACAGTGTCAGCCTGAGCTCTTCGCTTGCCAACAACGGGGGGAAATTCAAATTTTACGGAGTGGCATCGCACGCGGCCGCGGCGCCGGATAAAGGGCGCTCCGCGCTCGACGGCGCGATGATCATGCTCAATGCGGTCGAATTTCTGCGCGAGCATGTTCCACAGGAGACGCGCATCCATTACATCATCAGCAACGGCGGCCAGGCCGCGAACATCGTGCCGGCGTATGCGGAAGTGACCCTGATCGCGCGGAATCCCGATGCGCAGGTGCTCGCCGGAATCTGGGATCGGATCATGAACTGCGCGCGCGCCGGTGCGCTCGCTTCGGGCACGCGCATGGAATTCGAGCAGGGCACCAACTACGCCAACGTTCTGGTGAACGATACGCTCAGCGAGGTGCTGGGCCGCGCCATGCAGAAAGCCGGAGGGTATCAGTACACGCCGGAGGAACAGAAGTTCGCCTCCGAGCTGCAGAAGACGCTGGGCGGTCCGGTGAAGCGGCCGGGGCCGGATACGGTGAACGTGAGCAAGCGCGAGTCGTCCGGCATGGCGTCCACCGACGCGGGCGATGTGAGCTGGGTGGTGCCGACGGCGCAGTTCACCACGGCGACCTTCGTGCCCGGCGTCGGCGCGCACACGTGGCAGGCCGCGGCCTGCGCCGGCTCGACCATTGGGCGAAAAGGGATGGTGGTCGCGGCCCGAACGCTGGCCGTGGGCGCGATCGAGCTGTTCGAAAATCCCGCGGAACTGGCCGCCGCGCGCGATTCCTTCGAGACGCGTCTCGCCGGCCGCAAATGGAGCACGCGAATTGCGCCGGGCAGCAAGCCTCCGCTCGACTACGCGACAAAGTAGCGGACGCGCTCAGCGGCCGTCTTTCTGAATCATCACTTCGGTCGCCTTGATCACCACTTTTACCTGGTCGCCTTTTTTCAAGCCCAGCTCCTGCGCGCTGTTGCGCGTGATCACGCTTTCGACCAGGCTTTCGCCGACCCGGACCACCACGTGCGCCACGATGTCGCCGATCTGAATTTCCTCGACCGTTCCCGGCAATTGGTTTCGAGCAGAAAGTGCCATGCCCCAGTTGTATCAGGAATCCCGGCAAAATAGATCATGACTGAAATCAGCGTCGCCGACGGAAACCTGGTCTTCGAAGTCGAGGGCTGGGACAAATTGTGGTCGCTCAAGAGCCGCCTGACGATTCCGATGCAGCACGTCGTTCGCGTCTACGCCGATCCCGAGATCGCCAAAAACTGGTGGCTGGGCGTGCGCATGGGCGGAACGCACATCCCCGGCGTGATCGCGGCGGGCACGTTTTATCAGCAGCGCAACTGGGTGTTCTGGGATGTGCACGATCCCGCAAAGGCAGTGGTCATCGAGCTGCGCGATGAACGCTACGCGAAGTTGATCGTCGAAGTCGCGGACCCCGCCGCAACGGTCGCGCGAATCCAATCCGCGCTCGGCTGATGTTGCACTTCGCGCCTGTGGAAAACTCGCAGCCAGATTTTGCTTGCGCCCTCACTCCTGTACGGTTATACTTGACCGAGAAAACGTGAGACGTACCAACCTTGCCATCTGCTCCGGAGCTGTTTTGGCGCTTGCGTCACTGCTCCCGGGAGCGGCTCCCGCCATCGGCATCATTTCGGCGGGCGGCCATTTCGTTCTCGATAGCGCTCAGATCTTTGGCAACGCGACGCTGTTCGATGGCGCGACAGTGCAGACCGGCGACGCGTCTTCGAAAGTAGTCCTGCGCAACGGTGTGAGATTCGAACTCGGCGGAAATTCGAAGGCGCGAATCTGGGAAAATCGCATCACCGTCGAGAAAGGCGTGGGTCTGGTTTCCGCGTCTCCTGCCTTCGAGCTGAATGCAGCCGGCCTGAGCATCCACACCGCGAGCGCAAACGGGAGAGTCGGTGTCCAAATCGGCCGCGCCGTGCAGGTCACGGCGCTTTCCGGGATGGTGCGTGTTTCTTCCACCTCCGGTTTGCTGCTCGCCGCCCTCCCCGCGGGGCGCGGCATGACGTTCAACATGCAGGCCGGCAGTGCGGGTGAAGTCACGCGCACCGGTTGCATGGTTTCTAAAGACGGCCATTATATCCTTCAGGACGATCAGACTCAGGAAGTGGTCGAGCTGTCGGGAACCCAGACGATGCAGCAGAATTTCAGGCAAAACATCGGCAATCGCGTGGCGGTCACGGGTCTTCCGACTTCTGCCCGTCCGGCTGTCGCCGTCGCAAGCTCGGTAATCGGCGTGTCGAAAGTGGATCTTAGGGAAACCGGCGGTTGCTTGAGCGTCGCCGCGGCGCTCGATGCCTCCACCAATCCGCCCGCGGCCGGATCCACAGCCGCCCCCTCCAGCGCCCCGGCGCAGGCATCGGGTGGTGGCGGGTTGTCCACCGGCGCAAAAGTCGGAATCATCGTAGCAATCGCAGCGGGTGCAGGCGTCGGAGCCGCACTCGCGCTGACGCACAGTAAGAGTTCGACCAGTCCGTAGGCACACTTCGGAAAGTGTAGTGGGCAGTGAATCAACCCTTTCCACTGCCTTTCTATCACCCGCTGCCTTTCATTTCTTTTCTTTGCGGCCGCCCCGTCGACTTTGTCCCTCAACGGTAAGGGAATCGCCACATTTACGTGCGACTGTTGACCGGTACCTCACGCGCCGGTTGGTCGCCCATCGCTTGACGTTGCGACGCTTTTGTAAATCAGCTCGAGCACTTCACGCCGCGCGGTAGAACCGTTAGCCGATGGGCGCCCCGGTCCTTTCTGGCTTCAGGGTAGTGCGAAGTTGGAAATGGGGAGCCGAGACGAAGTGGGATGTGTTTGAGGATAAAACGAAAAAAGCACGGAACACGGTGGGGATCCGCCGCATTCCGTGCCTCTGGAGGGTGCGCTACAGAGCGATGAAGAAAATTTACGGCGCCGCGGTGATATGCGCGCGGCGGTTGCGCTGCCAGCAGGCTTCATCCTGATCGGTGCAGACGGGATGATCTTTTCCAAAGCTGACCAGGGTCAACTGCGCTGTCGGAATGCCCATGGACATCAGGAATTCCTGGGCGGCCTTGGCGCGCCGCTCGCCGAGCGCGAGGTTGTATTCTTCCGAACCGCGCTCATCGCAATTGCCTTCGATTACCAGCTTCTGGCTGGGATAGGTCGCCAGAATGTCGCGGATCACGGCAACGTCGTCTTTCAACGCGACGGTTGCATCCGCACGGATGGTCGACTTGTCGTAGTCGTACAACGCGTCTTCCAGTTTCGCCAGCTTCTCATTCAGCGAGCGGCGCACTTCCGGCGGCATCTCACCTGAATTCCGCGAGGATTGCGAAGGCGTATAAGAAGGGCTGTTCGAAGCCCGCTGCTGAGGCTGTGATGCTGGCCCCTGGCCCGGCGCGACCGGCGTCGTACTGGCAGGATGGCTGGCTGAAACCGGCGCTTTCTTGCTGCATGCAGCGGTAGAAAGCAGCACGGCAAATCCGAGAACTGCTAAGGTTTTTTGGGTCACGAGTGTTTGTGTCTCCGTATGCTTTCATTAAGCCAAAACTTTGTTGCGTTGCAACATCCCGTTGGGACGGTATTTCGCGGGAGAAACGGTCCGCTATGCTTAAATTCAATGGTCCCCGCGCAAATTATTCCCGCCGGCGGGCGACGACTCCTTTTCGCCGGATTCGGCGGGCTGGTGCTTCTGATCCTGATCGCGGCCACCGACGCGCTGCTGGTTTTGGGTGAGGTTCGCGCCCAGGACGCGCAGGTGCGCGACCTGTATTTCCGCCGCACCCGCGCCCTCGATGAGATCCGCGCCGGAATCTATCAATCCGCTATCGTGATGCGCGATTACCTGCTCGCCTCCGATCCCCAGGTTTCTCAAGCGCAACTCGAATGGACCACCATCCGCGAACGAACCGACGCGGCCATTTCCGCTTTCGCCGTCGCCATGGACCCGATGGAAGCTGCGCCATTTCGCTCACTTCGGCTGGAGGCCGAACAGTATTGGAACGTCCTCGACTTCATGGCCCAGACGCAATCGCAGAACCGGCATCAGCGCGGCGCGGCATATTTTTCGGGCGACCTGGCCCGCCGCCGCCAAACCATCCTCGACCTGGTGGACCGCATCGACCGCATCAGCGCGAGCGAGCTTTCCTCCGGCGACGCCAAGCTCAACGCGACCTTCGACCGCCTGCGCTTCCGTTTGGTGATGATGCTGCTGATCACGCTGGGCGCCGGTCTTCTGCTCGCCACTTTCACCATTCGCCGCACGCTCGCTTTGGAATGGGAGCTCAAAAAGCGCTACGACGAAGGATTGCGCGCCCAGCAGGAATTGAAGGAGCTTTCCGCGCGGCTGGTTTCCGCCCAGGAGGAAGAACGCCGCGCCATTTCACGCGAGCTGCACGATGAAGTTGGCCAGTCGCTTTCCGCGCTGCTGATGGAGGCCGGAAACGCCGCGGCCAGCGTTCCCGCCGATTCGAACGAAGTCCGGCGCCACGTCGAATCGATCAAAAAGTTGGCCGAAGCGAGCGTCAACATCATTCGCAACATGACCCTGCTGCTGCGCCCCTCCATGCTCGACGATTTCGGGCTGGTTCCCGCGCTCGAATGGCAGGCGAGAGAGGTTTCCAAGCGCACCGGACTTCGCGTGCAGGTC
>JASHWA010000471.1 GCA_030044325.1 Bryobacteraceae bacterium | reverse complement strand
ACTGTATGTATACTCCAGACACTTCGAGGTGTCAAGAATTACGTACGGGCTTGACGTTCCGGAAGAAGGGGACAGTCCGCTGGCGGTGTGGACGGTTGCGGGTCGATCGGCGCCAGGGGACAGTCCCCTTCTTCCGCGGATTGTGCGCCTTATCGACGCCCTTTTTGGGGAGCGTTTTCTTAAGCCGCGCGTGCGGCTGCTCGGTTTTCGAGCGAGGAGGGGATTGATTGCTTCCGTTCAAGCTGGTCTATCATGACGGCTACGATCTGAATCTGGGCGCGCACGTTTTTCCGTCGAAGAAATATAAAATGATCCGCGACCGCCTGGTGGCGGATGGATTCGCCCGGCCGGAGGATTTCGTCGCGCCGGAGCCGGCCACCGACGATGATCTGCTGCTGGTGCATCAGCGCGGATGGATTGCGCGCCTGAAGAATGGAACGCTCGATTATCTGGAGCTGGTGAAGCTCGAAATTCCGTATTCACACAAGATGGTGGAAGCGTTCTGGCTGGCCGCGGGAGGGACGACGCTCGCGGCGCGGCTGGCGTTGAAGGATGGAGTCGGGTTCAATATCGGCGGCGGATTTCACCACGCGTTTCCCGGGCACGGCGAGGGTTTTTGCGCGATCCACGACGTGGCGGTCGCGATCCGCAAGCTGCAGCGCGAAAAGATGATCGAGCGGGCGATGGTGGTGGATTGCGACGTTCACGACGGCAACGGAACGGCCGCGATCTTTTCGGGCGATGCGACGGTGTTCACGCTCTCGATGCACCAGTTCAACAATTATCCGAGCATCAAGCCGGCATCGAATATCGACGTCGACCTGGAGGATGGGGTGGGCGACGCGGAGTATCTGGAGAAGCTGGGCGACGCGCTGGGGCGCGCGACGCGCGAGTTTCGTCCCGAGCTGATGATGTACGTGGCCGGCGCAGATCCGTATCGCGAGGATCAGCTGGGAGGGTTATCGCTGACGCTCGAAGGATTGAAGGCGCGCGACAAGCTGGTGTTCGAGGCCGCGCGGGCGGGCCGAGCCGCGGTCGCGGTGACGCTCGCGGGAGGGTATGCGCGCCAAGTGGAAGACACGGTGACGATCCACGCGAACACGGCGAAGGCGGCGGCGGAATCGATGGGAGCGTGACAGCCTATGTCCGCATTCCGGACGGGCGGAAGAAGGGGACAGTCCGCCGACGGTGCTGACGGTTGCGACTTCATTCGACGCCAAGGGACAGTCCCCTTCTTCCGCAGATTGAGACACAGGCTGCTAAGCGTTGGTCGAGCGTGACCCGGGGACTACGGCTGCCTGGCGCAGTTTGGCGAGCTCGCGGCGGGCGATGTTGGACCAGTGGCTGGAGGGGTCGAGCTTGAGATACGCGCTCCAGTGGCGGACGGCTTTCATTGCCTGGTTCGAGCCCTGATACAGCAGCGCGAGATTGTAATGTGCGTCGGCGTAGTTGGGAGAAACGCGCAGGGCGGATTCGTAATGGGCCTGCGCGCGGCCGCGATCGCCGCGTTCGTCGTAAAGATTCGCCAGGTCGAAATGCGCGAGCGCGTAGTCGGGATCGATTTCGAGAGCCTTTTTGTAATGACGCTCCGCGTCATTCCATTGACGCGCATTGAAGTAGATGGTGCCCAGGTTGACCTGCGCGCCCGCGGATTGGGGATCGAGGTCGATCGCTTTTTGATACGCGGCCACGACTTGTTCGTGCGGAGCGCCCTGCTGCTCGAGATCGAGGCCGCGCTGGAACCAGCGCTCGGCGGTCATTCTGCGGTCGCGCTCTTGGGAGCCGCGATCTTTGGCCGGAAATTCCACCAGGCGCCGCAGGTCGCTCGCGCCGAAATTCAGGAGCAACTGGCCCGATTCGGCTTCCATGTGGCCGCCGTCGAGCTCCACGCGAATGCGTTTGCCATCGGCGTACAGCTTCAATTGAGTGAGGGGATTTTCGATTTCGCGCAGTTTTGCGCGGAGGGCTTCGAGAGCGCGCCGGATCTGCGCGGGCGCAACGCGATCCTTGCGCAGCTTGATCAGCGTGCGGAGGGCGAGAAGCTCCTGAAATCCGTAAGTTTCGCTGGGGTCCACCAGCTTCTGGAGCTCCCAGCTTTTGAGTTGCCGCTCCGTGAGTTTGAGAAGGCGTCGAGCTTCGGCGCGCGTGTACACCGGATCAAATTTTAACATCGCTGATAGAGCGAAATGGCCGCAACTCCGGCGGCGCCGTGCTCGATGCAGGCCGCGGCGTTTTTCCGCGTGATTCCGCCGAGGGCGAGAACGGGGATGCGGACGGATCGGGAGGCTTCAGAAAGTGCCGCGAGGCCGAGGGATGGGGAATGGGACGGTTTGGACAAGGGGGCGAAAACCGGGGCGAACAGGACGTAATCGGCGCCTTCCTGCTCAGCCGCGCGAACGCTTTCGACGCCGTGGCAGGAAACGCCGATCAGGAATCCGGGGGGAGCGATCGAGCGCCAGCGGCCGGCGCGAATCGAATTTTGGGGCAAATGCAATCCCGCGGCTCCGGCGGCGAGGGCGACGTCCATTCGCGTGTTGACGATGATTTTTTTTCCGAGCGGAAGCGCGGCTTGGACCAATTTGAAAAGGTCGCGCGCCGGTAAATCTTTTTCACGAATCTGCACCCAATCGGCATCGGCGCGCGCGATCGCGGCGAGGAGCGAATCGCCCGGCGCGAGCGTATGGCGGTCGGTGACGTAGCATCGTAGCATAGTAACGATGAGCATTCAGATTACACTTCCGGATGGAAGCGTTCAACACTTCGATGTGGGGGTCAAGCCGGCCGATATCGCGCGCGGCGTCAGTCCGCGGCTGGCCGAAGACGCGATTGTCGCTCGCGTGAATGGAGAGTTGTGGGATTTGAGCCGGCCGCTCGAAGGCGACGCGACCGTGCAGATTTTGACCACGAAAAATCCCGAGTCGCTCGAAGTTTACCGCCATTCGACCGCGCATCTGCTGGCCGCGGCGGTGCTGGAACTTTTTCCGGAGACGAAGCTGGGCATCGGGCCGCCGATCGAAACGGGATTTTATTACGATTTCGAGCGATCGGAGCCGTTCACGGAGGAGGATCTTCGAAAGATCGAAGAGCGGATGTGGGAAATTCAAGGCCGCGATCTGCCGTACGAGCGAAAATACACGACCAAGGAAAACGGTTTGAAGATGTACGCGGATCAGCCCATGAAAGTCGAGCTGATCCAGGAACGCGCAGGCGAGGTTTTTTCCGAATACACGCTGGGGCCGCATTTTATCGACTTCTGCCGCGGGCCGCACGTGCCCTCGACCAAAAAAATCAAGGCGTTCAAGCTGCTTTCGGTGGCGGGAGCGTATTGGAAGGGCAGCGAAAAAAATCAGCAGCTCCAGCGGATCTACGGGACTGCGTTTTTTTCGAAAAAAGATCTGGAAGATTACCTCAACCGGCTCGAAGAAGCCAAGCGCCGCGATCACCGCAAGCTGGGGCGCGAGCTGGAACTGTTCACGGTGAACGAGACGGTCGGCGCGGGGTTGCCGTTGTGGCTGCCGAAGGGCGCGGTGGTGCGGCGGGTGCTTGAAGATTACATCGTCGAGCAGGAACGATTGCAGGGGTACGAGCACGTTTACACGCCCGACCTCGCCAAGGTCGAGCTGTACCAGCGCAGCGGCCACTGGCAACATTATCACGAAGATATGTTTCCGCCCATGAAGCTGGAGCACGAAGAGATGGTGCTGCGGCCGATGAACTGCCCGCATCATATTTTGATCTACGAATCGAAAAAGCGCAGCTATCGCGATCTTCCGGTGAAACTCGCCGAGCTGGGCACGATGTACCGGTACGAGCGCAGCGGGGTGCTGAGCGGATTGAGCCGGGTGCGATGCATGACGCTCAACGACGCGCACATTTTCATCACGCCGGAGCAGATCAAGCAGGAATTCTCCACGGTGATGAAACTGGTGGAGCAGGCGTACAAGGATCTGGGCATCACGCAGTATCGTTATCGCCTGTCGCTGGGCGACCGCGCGAATAAAGAGAAGTACGTCGATAACGACGCGATGTGGGACCTGGGCGAGCGCATGCTGCGCGAAGCGATGGTGGATCTGGGGCTGCCGTTTTTCGAAGCCAAGGGAGAAGCGGCGTTCTACGGGCCGAAGCTCGATATTCAGTTGGCGGACGTGATGGGGCATGAAGAGACGTATTCGACCATCCAGGTCGATTTCCATCTGCCCAACCAGTTTGAGTTGACTTATGTCGGCCCGGATGGAAAGGAGCATCGCCCGGTGATGATCCATCGCGCGGTCATCAGCACGATGGAGCGGATGGTTTCTTATTTGATCGAGCTGTACGCCGGGGCTTTCCCGCTGTGGCTTGCTCCGGTGCAGGCGTCGGTGCTGCCGATCACGGACCGCAACGTCGAATATGCGCGGAAAGTGCATCAACAGTTGATGAGGGCGGGGCTGCGCTCGCATCTGGACGATCGCAACGAAAAAGTGAATCTGAAGATTCGCGAGGCGCAGCTGCAAAAGGTGCCGTACATGCTGGTGATCGGCGACCGGGAGCAAGAATCGGAGAGCGTCGCGGTGCGGCATCGCAAGCACGGGGATATGGGAGCGAAGCCGGTGGCGCAGTTCATGGCGGAAGCGCGCGCGCTGGTGGATTCGCGGGCTACCAAGGACTGAGTAAATCAGGTCGCAACATAACCGTATGGAGCTTTCATGTTGCCTGACGACCTCGGCGAGTTACGAGCGGGAAATTTGACCTGTGGAGTCAGGACCTGTGACGGCGAGTGCTCAGAACTCCAGCCGCGCCTGGAACGCGATCATGCGCGGCGAACTGTCGCCGCCCAATCCGACGCCGAGTAATCCGGTCGGTGGCGAAGTCGTAAACGTAAGCGCTCCAAAACCGGTTTGCGTCGATGGGTTGCCCGGGATCCCCGCGTAGCCGACGACAGGCAGTCCGAAATTTGGTCCTTCGTGCTAGAATAAAATTTCCCCCAAAGAGATCATTATGAAAGCCGGAATCCATCCCGCCTACGAAGAAGTGAACGTCATTTGCGCCTGCGGACACACGTTCCGTACGCGCTCCGCGCACAAGGGCGATATCCGCGTGGAAATCTGCTCCAACTGCCACCCGTTCTTCACCGGCCGGCAGAAGCTGGTGGACACGGAGGGCCGCGTCGACCGGTTCCAGAAGAAATATCAGAAGGTCAGAGAGGCTGCGGCGGCCAAGAAAAAGCAGCCGGTGGCCTAACGCGCGCCTCCCTGTCAAGTTTTCAAAGAACTGCTTGCCCGCGCGGTTCGCTATTTCTGTTTACCCGCGCGATTGCTCGCGGGGCTCGTTAATTTTGTTTGCCCGCGCGGCTCGAAAATTTATTGGATCCGGATCCTTTAGCCGAATTTGATATCGGTCGTCGACGCGACCGGCCGCTTGATTTGCGCCGCAACGGCTTGGCAACAGTCATGTACTGCCGGACATCCAACGCACGCAGGCCCGCTCGGCGATTTATCTAGAAAACCCCTATCTGGCCGATCCCGTCCTCCGTTGGAAGAGC
>JASHWA010000051.1 GCA_030044325.1 Bryobacteraceae bacterium | reverse complement strand
GCCCTCGCGCTCAAAGGGATCCCACACCCCAACTCCTGCGGTATCCACCCGGAGCAGGATCTCATCGCCCGCCACCTCCGGCACCGGCAGTTGCCGCGGCTTCATCTTGTCGATCCCCCCAAATTCGTCAATCGCTACCGCTCGCATGGTTTGATTTTTCATAAGAACCTCCCGTCTGCTCATATCCTGCGCTGACGACCATCTTTCTTGAAGATTGACAGTCCCAAGGAGGCCCACGTTACGCGAAAAACGCCTTTACGCGCATTATCGGCGCGGCATGATCGTTATCGGCGCGACCGGAAAGCGTGACATACTGCGTCTAAGATACTCGTGCTTCAGGATGCGCAGTTCGCGGTTCGCCAGCTTCTCAAGGCTCCTGGATTCACCGTGGTTGCGATCCTTACCGTCGCGCTTGCGATCGGCGCGAACCTCGCGATTTTCTCCGCGACGGACGCCGTCTTGTTGCACCCGCTGCCGTATCCGCATCCGGAGCAGCTGGTTGTTGTGGAGGAGAATCTTCCCGCGCACAACCTTCGCCAGATTGCTCCTTCGCCTGAGGATTTCGCGGAATTTCGCCGCCGCGCCGATGTCTTTTCCGCCATCGCCGCGATCGTCAATAACGACGTCACACTCACCGGCGGCGGCTCGCCCGAGTATGCCGACGGCGCCCGCGTGAGCGCCAGCCTGTTTCCGATGCTGGGCGTTGTTCCGGTTCTGGGTTCTCTCTTCACTACCGCCCAAGAGCAGCCGGGTCAGGATCGCGTGGCGATTCTCTCTGAAGCGCTGTGGATTCGCCGCTTCGGCGCCGACCCGGCCATTCTCGGCAGGACCATTCAAGTCGATCGCGTGCCGCATCGCGTCATCGGAATCGTGCGCACCACTTCGGTGTACCGCGCGAAAGCCGATGTGTGGAGACCGCTGGCTTTCAGGCCGGAAGAAATTGCGCCCAACACGCGCGGTCCTCATTATGTCGAGGTGATCGGGCGGCTCAAGCCGGATGTTCCGATCAAGCGCGCCGGCGATGAGTTTGACGCGATCGCACGGCAGATCGTCGAGCGTTATCCCAATCAGGCTTCGCTCGACCGAAACTTCGCGATCCCCCTGTCGCCGCTGGCGCGCAAGCAGGAAGGCGATCTTCGAACCCCGCTGCTGGTCCTGCTTGCGGCCGTGGGCGCGTTGATGTTAATCGCCTGTGCCAACGTTGCCAACCTTCTGCTCGCTCGCGGTGTGATGCGGCGTCGTGAGATCAGCATTCGCACGGCGCTCGGCGCGGGGCGAAGCCGCATCATCCGTTTGCTTTTGACCGAAAGCTTGCTGTTGGCATTGACCGCCGGCGCGCTCGGCACCGCAATCGCGGCAGGCGCGCTGCGACTGTTCGCGATTTACGGTCCTGAAGAATTGATTCGAGGCACGCAGCCGGCCATGAATCCATGGGTGCTGCTGTTCTCGGTCGCCCTCTCGATCGCCAGCAGCGTCTTATTCGGACTCGCTCCTGCGCTGGCCATTTCGCAGGCCGATCTGGCCGAATCCCTCAAGGAAGGCTCGCGCGGATCGACCGCGAGCCGTCGCGTACTCCGCCAGGCGCTGGTGGCGTTTGAGATGGCCACTTCGGTGATCCTCCTGATCGCCACCGCGCTCCTGGCGCGCAGCTTCGCCAACCTGGCCCACGAAAATCCGGGATTCCGCCGCGAGAACGTGCTGTGCGCGACGCTGGCGCTGCCTCCGGCGCAGTATCAGGAACCGCAACGACTCGTTTTCGCGCGCGCCATCGTCGAACGGGCGCGCGCGATTCCCGGCGTCGTTTCCGCCGCTGTCGTGGATGTGCTGCCGTATCGCGAAGGCCACGGCGGCGCAATCCAGATTCCGGGCATTCCGGAACCTCCCGGCGAAGTGGTGTGGCAGACGCACGCATCCACCGATGTTTTCCGGACTATGGGCATTCCCATTTTGCGCGGACGCGATTTCCTGTTATCGGAGGAAGCCTCCGGAGCCGCGGTAATCGATGAAAATGTGGCACGAACATTTTTCCCGGGCGTGGACCCCATCGGCCGCCACGTCACCCTCCCCCAGACCCAGGCGACCTTTCCGGTGGTGGGAGTGGCGGCCGCGATCAAATCGGATCCTCCCGCAGCTCCATCGCCCCCGCGAATTTATTATGCCGGGCCGCAGTGGATTTGGCCTCCCGTTTCGGTGTTGCTAAGTACGCAGCAGGACCCCATGACGCTCTCAAGCGCGATCCGGCATGAGATTGCCGCGCTCGACCCGGACCTGCCCGCGCATGTCGACAGCGTCGACGAGATTTTGTCTCATTCGGTGGCGCGCCAGCGCTTCGCGGTCTGGCTGATGTCCGCGTTCGCAATATTGGCGGCGCTGTTGGCGCTGGTGGGGATCTACGCCGTGCTCGCCTATCTTGCCGATCAGCGCCGGAACGAGTTCGGGATTCGCATCGCACTGGGCGCCCACGCCCGCGACATACTCGCCCTCGTGGTTCGTCAGGGATCGATTCCGGTTATCTTCGGACTGGGGATAGGAATCGCCGGCGCCTGGATGTTGACTCGCCTGCTGGCGACGTTGCTGTATCACGTTACCCCGACGGACCCCCCGATCTTCACGGCTGTCGCTGCGAGCCTGACCGCAGCGGCGGCGATCGCGATGCTGATTCCCGCGCGCCGGGCTACTCGCGTTGACCCGGTTGACGCGCTGCGCCGCGATTGAGTTGACATAGGCCTGCGCTCCGTCCGGCTCCGGGCCCGGATTTCGAAGTCCGGTAGTCATCGTGAAGGCCAAGCGCTCCATCTCAGTCGGTCCACTTCGCGTCGCGATGCCAGGGCGATACATGCGCTTTCACGAATGCCAAAGGTTCGATGGTGTGAACTGTCTTTCGCTGTTAGTGCTTTACTTACAATCAAATAAGATGCTACCCTCAGTTCTTAATGCGAACTGTCGATTTGATTCATCGCAAAAGGGACGGCGAAGAACTGTCCGCTGAGGAGATTTCCTATCTGGTGGATGGTTATACCGGCGGCACCATCCCCGATTATCAAATATCCGCGTTCCTGATGGCGGTCTTTTTTTCGGGAATGACGGACCGGGAAGTCAGCGCGCTGACGGACCGGATGGTTCATTCGGGTGAAACCATCGATCTTTCCTCGCTTCCGGGGCTTAAAGTCGACAAGCATTCGACCGGCGGGGTGGGAGATAAGACCAGCCTGATAGCGGCGCCGCTCGCGGCGGCCGCGGGCGTGGTGGTGCCGATGATCTCGGGCCGCGCGCTGGGCCATACGGGCGGGACGCTCGATAAACTCGAATCCATTCCCGGATTTCGCACCAATCTGAGCGTGGACGAATTTCGCGAACAGCTTTTGAAGCACAAGCTGGCGTTCGTCGGCCAGAGCCCGCAGATCGCGCCGGCGGACGGAAAACTGTACGCGCTGCGCGACTCGACCGCGACGGTGGAATCGATTCCGCTGATCGCGTCCTCGATCATGTCGAAAAAATTGGGCGAGGGCGTGGATGCGCTGGTGCTGGACGTGAAGGTGGGATCGGGCGCGTTCATGAAGCGGCAGGTGGATGCGCGCAGGCTGGCGCAGATGATGGTCGGCATCGGGCGGCGGGTGGATAAGCGGGTCCAGGCGCTGATTACGGACATGAACCAGCCGCTGGGGTTCGCCATCGGCAATGCGCTCGAAGTGATGGAAGTTTCGCAGACGCTGCAAAACGTCGGCCCGACGGATCTGACGCGGCTGTCGCTGGAGCTTGCGGCGCGGATGATTTACCTCGGCAAGATCACCACTACGCTTGAAGACGCGCGGGAGGTGGCGCAGCGCAAGCTGCTCGACGGATCCGGCTACCGGAAGCTGAAGGAAGTGATCGCGGCGCAGGGCGGCAATCCGCAGGTGCTCGACCGGTTCGAGCTGCTGCCGAACGCGACCGGCGCGCGCGAAATCGCGTCGCCCCGAGCGGGCTATGTGAGCGCGATCGACGCCGAGTACATCGGGCAGGCGTCGGCGATGATCGGCGCGGGTCGCGATACCAAGGAAGACACCATCGACCCCGCGGTGGGCGTGATCCTCGAAGTGAAGGTCGGCCAGAAAGTGGACGCGGGCGGCGTGCTGTGCCGTCTTTACTACACGAGCGAGGAGCACGTGGAAGAAGCGGCGCAACTGGTGGAAGACGCGTTCCGGATTTCCGGCACGGCGCCGGAGGAGCGGGAGTTGATTTTGGAGGTCGTGGGGTAGTGGGGGTACTCGCCCGCGTCATTGTCCCGGGTTCTTTCGCCAAACCATGTGGACCATGCGGAGGTCGTGGGTATTACCCGCTCGATCCGAAGGACACCTGCAAGGTCTGCCTTGGCAGATGCTTAATAGAGTTCCCCGGCGCAGAGTCTGACTATCGTAAGTGCAGCCCGTGCAGTGGAAGAGGGTACTACCTGCTTGATCCACACGACACCTGCCAGGTTTGCCGGGGGCTCGGTCTGGTCCCGCAAGGCACAGTTCACCGAGCGGAGCCTTTCGTCCCCGCCCAGACCGCTGACGCCACTCATCAATTTCACCGCGAAATCGAGAGGGTGAGCGGGAAACTTTTTCGCGACGGCCATTACCGGAACGCCGCGCTCGACGCCTATATACGAGTGATTGACGAGGTGAAGCGTCGGTCTGGGCGGGTGGATCTCGACGGCGACGTCCTGATGAATCACGCCTTTGGGTGCGATAGTAGGACGCCGGGGCTGCGGTTCAACGGCCTCGCCACGGAGTCGGACAAGAACGAGCAGAAAGGAATGATGTTCCTCTTCAAAGGCATCGTTGGGCTCCGCAACTCGAAGGCGCATAGTAACGACATTTTCGACGACCGGATGCGGGCCTATGAGTATCTCGCGCTCGCCAGCTTGCTGATGCGGCTCCTTGAGCTCGCCAGCAAGACCGACAGCGCCAGCCCTTAGCCGTTTACGAGATCAGCCGATGCCCATGAAGGTCCGCGAGGTGATCCGCCTGCTTGAGAGGAACGGATGGACCGAGATGCGCTGCAAAGGCAGCCATCGACACTTCAAACATCCAGAACGGCCGTACGTCGTTACGGTCCCGGGAACGGAAGGGAAAGAACTCGCGCCGGGAACGCTGAACGCTATACTCAAGAAGGCAG
>JASHWA010000470.1 GCA_030044325.1 Bryobacteraceae bacterium | reverse complement strand
CGCGCAGAATCCGGTCGCGCTCGGCGAACGCTTCCGCGGCGGTCGCGAAGCGCATCTCGAACGTCCGGGATTCCGCGGGCATGGGAAAAACCTTGAAATTCACCACCGCGATCGCGGCGAGCGTTCCGAAGGATCCGACCATCAGCTTGGCCATATCGAGTCCCGCCACGTTCTTCACCACCATCCCGCCGCTTTGGACGATTTTTCCTTCGAGCGTGACGAATTTCATCCCGATGATCATGTCGCGCGCGGCGCCGTATAGCCTGCGGCGCGGCCCGCTCAGGTTCGCCGCGACCACTCCTCCCACGGTCGAATCCCAACCCGGATCGAGGGGGACGCACTGATGATTCGCGCGCAGGATTTGCTCGAATTCCGGCCAGCGCATCCCGGAGGAAACGCTCACGGTGAGATCGCGCGGCTCATATTCGATCAATCGCGTCATGGCGGAGGTGGAAATGGTCACGTCCGCCGCTTGGCACGCGCCCCCTAAGCGGTCTTTTGAAAAGTTCCCTCCAAGACGAATCCTTTCGCCGCGCGTCGCATATTCGAGGAGCGCCTCTGACAGTTGTTCGGGATTTTCGGGGCGAACCACATCTCATTATCGCCAACCGGATTTGATAGATTCGGAACAAGACGTGCTGCCGGCGTCAAAGTTCGAAGGGTGCGTGTATGCGATTGATTTTAACTTCCGTTATTCTCGTGGCGAACGCGTTCGGGCAAGCCGCGGATTCGCCGGCGTTCGAGGTCGCGACGATCAAACCCGCGCCGCCGATGGGAATGGGACGCATCATGGTCGGCACGCGCGGGGGCCCGGGAACCCAGGACCCGGGGCGGTTCACCTGCAGCAACTGCAACCTCAGCATGCTGATCTCGACGGCATACGACATCAACTACATTCAGATTTCCGGGCCGTCGTGGATGGATTCGCAGCGCTTCGATGTGGTGGCCAAGGTCCCGCAGGGCGCGACCAAGGCGCAGTTCCGCGTGATGATGCAGAATTTGCTGATCGAACGATTCAAGCTGGCCGTGCATCACGACACAAAGGACATGCTGATTTATGAGCTGAGCGTGACCAAAAATGGACCGAAGCTGAAGGATTCGGCGGGACCGGCGGATCAGCTCGACGGACCGGGTCGCGGACCGGCCCCTCCTCCGCCGCCGCGCGGCGGCCCCGAAGGAACCGTGCAACTGCCGGAGGGCCGGTTCCCGGTGATGATGATGAATCCGCGCGGATCACGCTGGCGGCTGGTGGACGAATCGATGGCGGAGTTCGCCAAGGCGTTGCAGGGGATGGTGGGGCGGCCGGTGAACGACGCGACGGGACTTAAGGGGAAATACGATTTCGAGCTGTCCTTCTCCGGAATGCCGGGCGGAATGCTGCTGGGCCGCGGGCCGATGCCGCCTCCACCTCCCGGAGGCGCGGGAGGTCCCGGAGGTCCCGGCATCGCGGGCGGCGCGGGATCGCCTGACGCCTCCACGCCGGACGATTCGGGTCCTACGCTCATCTCCGCGATTCAGGAACAGCTCGGCCTCAAGCTTGAATCGAAAAAAGGGCCGGTCGATCTGCTGGTGATCGATCACATCGAAAAGACGCCGACGGAAAATTAAACCTCCAGCTTCCACGGCGCGCGATATTCGCGGGCGAAATATTTTTTTGCTTCCGGCTGCGCGACGGTCCAGCGCTCCTCGTCGAAATCCACGCGCTCGCGGGTGCGCAGCGCGATATTCCCCAGATGACAAGTGGTGGTCGAACGGCGGCAGATTTCGATGCTGCTGGCGGGCTGCTTGCGCGTCTTCATGCAATCGAGAAAATTGGCCCAGTGCTCCAGGTTGCCGCTGCTCGAGTGTTCCATGCGCCAGCCCATCAGCGTCGAGCCCTGTTCGGAAATCAGCTTGCATTCGCCGCGATCGACAAACAGGGTTGCGCGCTCACCGTGAAACACAATTCCGTAGCCGCGGTCGAACATCGACTGCGCATTGCCCTCGCGATTCTCGTAGACCGCGATGAAATCCGGGTATTCGTAGGTCACTTGCAGCGTATCCGGCGTTTCGCGATTGTCTTTCAAATAAAATTTCTGCCCGCTCGCCGTGATCGATTTGGGCATGGCTTCGTTGAACGCCCATTGCACGATGTCCAGCAGGTGCACGCCCCAATCCGTCATCATTCCTCCGGCGTAATCCCAAAACCAGCGGAAGCGCGAAAAGTACCGGTCGAGCGGATCGACTCCAAAACGATTCGGATTGAACGCGCGGTTGGGCGCCGGTCCCAGCCACACGTCCCAATCGAGCCCCTTGGGCGGATCGGAGTCCGGCGGATTGCCGATGCCTTCGGGCACGGAATGCTCGTAGTTCCACGTGCGCACAAATGTGACCTTCCCCAGTTCTCCCGAGCGCACCAGCTCCACGGCCTTCTGAAAATGCACCGCCGAGCGTTGCATGGTGCCCGACTGCACCACGCGATTGTACTTGCGCGCCGCTTCGACCATCCGGGTGGCTTCGTCGATGGTCACCGACACCGGTTTTTCGACGAACACATCCTTGCCCGCCTTGCACGCTTCGACGGTCAAATACGCGTGCCAGTGATCGGGTGTGGCGATGCACACGGCGTCGATGGATTTATCGCGCAAAATTTCGCGAAAATCGCGCACTCTGCGTGCCTGGCCGCGCGCCATCTCCATCGCCCAGTTCAGATTGCGGTCATACACGTCGCACACCGCAACCGGCGCCGCATTGGGCTGGCGCATCGCGTAGACCAGGTTGTCGCGGCCCATTTTTCCGAGCCCGATAAACGCGACGGCAATGCGATCATTCGCGCCGCGAACCTTTCCAGTGAAAATCTGGGTGGTGAGCGCGGCGGCCGCGGTCTTGACGCTGCTTTTGACGAAGTCCCGGCGAGTATCGGTCATAGCGGCCATTGTACGCCCGCCGGAGGTTCGAGCAAAATGGCTCACCCGCGCCATTGCCGGCGCGGCTCCCACGCAGTCTACGCCGGAGCGGTGTAACGCCGCTCGATCGCGTCCTTGATGCGCGCGCGGCTGTCTTTCGTGTCGTTGGACTGCTCGATTTTTTCGGCTTCGGCGGCGAGCGCGCCGTCTTTGATTTTTTCCCGAAACCAGCGCGAATAATCGCCGCATTTTAAGTGATATAACCAGGTCTGCTCGTCGACTCCTTCGGCCATTTGTAAAAACGTGATCAGATTTTGCGCGCGAAGATTGAGTTTCCGCCTGGGACCGCGAAAATAAAACGAATTGTCCGCGCCCAACTCCCCGCGCGCATACTTGCGCTGGTGGCGCTGGTGATCGGCCTTGGATTCCACCAGTTTTACGACTTGCGCGCGCCGGGACGCGCGCTGCCAGACCAGCGCTTCGCGTCTGGGGAGCGGCTCGCGCGGCGTAGGCGGCGCAGCGATTCCCGCGCTTTTGGCGAACCCATCGAGCGCCTCTGCCGCGCTTGCGCCCAGCGCGACGACGGTGTCCACCGCTTTCAGCGCGGCCGCCGCGACATGATCGGGATGCACCGTGATCAACACCAGGTTCTTTAATCCTCCGGCAACTTCAGCCGATTCCGGCGCCCATCCGGGAGGCAGCATGTGATGGGCTTCGTCGATCACGATCCAGTGCGGCCTTCCGGTGCGCAGCCGCAGTTCCTGAAGCCGCCCGGCGAGGCTGGAAAAGAAATGCGGCCGGTCGTCCCGCGGAATTCCGAGAAAATTCACGACAATTTGTTCGCTGGGCTTTTCGAGCGCCTGCACAACCTGGTGCGCCGATGCCGCGTGTTTTTCATCGCCGATCGAAATCGTCCCCGGGAACGATTCGTAATCGCCCTCCGGGTCGATAACGCAAATCTGGTATTTGCGTTCGATCAGCGATTCCACCAGCGCGCCGGTGAAATTGGATTTCCCGCTGCCCGAACCGCCGGCGATCAGAATGCTGCTGCCATACGACGGAAGGGTGACCTTCAAATCGCCTTCGCTCCCGATCTCGATGGCGCGCCGCGCCGGCTCGTGCGACGCCAGATCGTCGGCGAGAATCATTTCGATCAATTCCGCCACGCCCGCGCCGCGCTCGTTTTTCGTGGTGAAATCGGCTGCCTGTTTCAGCGCGGGCAAGGCGTTGGCGACGGCCGCGGAAAATTCGCACCATTTTAAAAACGCGTGATCGTTTTCGGCATCGCCGATGCCCGCGACGTTGTGCTCGGAGATCCCCAAGCTGCGCAGCGCGGATTTGAGACCGGTCATTTTGTTGACGGTCGCGGGCAGAATCATCACCGCGCCCTTGTTGAAGATGACGTGGAGTTCGAGTCCCAGGTCGCGGATGGTTTGAATCACGGTGGTCTCGTGCGGCTGCCACGTGGCGACGATCGATTCACCGACACTCAGCGGCTCGACGCCGCGGCGCTTCAACGCATCGATCAACGCCGGATCGGGAGGATCGGCGAGCACCTGCTTTTCGCGCGTTTCGGGCGAATACAGCACGGCGCCGTTTTCCGCGACGATCCGCTCGAACAAATCCTCGCGCGCGAACACCGACCGAAGGTCCTCCAATTGACGCCCGGTGACCAGCACCAGCTTTCGTCCCGACTGTCGCAGCCGCTCGAGCGCCTGTAGCGTTGCGCCGCTCACGCGCCCGTCGTGCGCCAGCGTTCCGTCGTAATCCGTTGCCACAGCGAAGTATCGCATAACCCTTACTTTATAGACGCGCGGAAACGTTCAATCGAATCGCTGCGTCACACCAGCGGGGACAGAAACGCGATGCGCAAATCCATGATCGCGGGTTTTTTGCTCTGTATTGCAACGATTTCGTGCGGTTACCGCCATTCTTCCGAGACGCAGAAGGAACGCGAGCAGCGCGCGCAGGCGCAGGCCGATGAAGCGGCGCGCAAGGCGGGTCGCGCGGCTTTCGAAGCGAAAGAGAAGGCCGAAGAGGCGGCGAAACAGCTTGGCCGCGATATTCAAAGCGCGGGCCAAAATGCTCAAAAGGGATGGAACGACGCCAAGCAGGAGCATGAGGCGCACAAGAAAACCGATTCACACTAACTGGATCTGTTGAAGCATTGCTGCTACCCCTGCCGAGCGGTCAGGAAATCATCACCTTGCGCGGGAATTGGGAATTGTCCTGTAAGAACGTCTTCTTTCTCTGCAACTCTTCCGCGGTCGGCTGAAGGTTGCCCTCGGCGTCGGTAACACGCGAAACCAGGGTGTGTTCGCCGGGTGTGGCGCCTTCCCATCGGTAGGTGAACAGCTTCCAGGAATACTGCGTGTTGGTCGATGCGAACGTGGCCGGCCGCCATGGACCATTGTCGATCTGCACCTCGACCGATCGGAGCGGGGTTCCGTCATTCAACACGAATCCGAGAACCTCGTACGCGTCGCCCTTCTTGCGCACGCGCCCGATCGCCGATTTCAAATGCATTCGCGTGATCTCGGTTTCCACCCACTGCGTCTGAGCGTCGTTGTCCGCACCGGTTCCTCCGACGCCGACCACGGAGCGGTACCAGCGCGCCTGATAGTTGCCCAAGTAGCGGTCTTCCTGGAGATGGATCTCGGATAACCACTTCACATTACACACGCCGTACCAGCCCGGCATGATCAGGCGCAGCGGAAAACCCTGACCGCGCGTCAAGGGCTGGCCGTTGAGCGAGTAGGCCAGAAAAGGTTCGGGCTTGAGCGCGTTTTCAAGCGTTATGCTGCGGCCGAACTGCTGCTC
>JASHWA010000050.1 GCA_030044325.1 Bryobacteraceae bacterium | reverse complement strand
GCGGCGCGTCGCGTGGTCCGAATTTTCGCTCCCCGAATTCAAGGCGATCAAAGACAAGCACGGAGCGACGGTGAACGACGTGGTGCTCACGGTGCTCGCCGGCGCGGTCGAGCGTTACGCGCGGCTGCATCGCGCGCCGGTGAAGAACCGGTTGCTGCGCCTGATGGTCCCGGTGAACGTCCGCTCCAAAGAGAACGACAGCGGCTACGGCAACCAGGTTTCGATGCTGCCGGTGAATCTGCCGCTGGATATTCGCGACCCGTTGAAGCGCCTGGCGGAAGTGAACCGCATCACCACCACGCTCAAAGCCGCGCACGTCGCGGATCTGATCAGCCTGTTTGCCACGTGGATGGGCGCCACGCCCGCTCCGGTGCAGGCGCTGCTGGGGCCGCTGGCGACGCTGCTTCCGCTGCCGCCGTTCAACATGGTGTGCACCAACGTCCCCGGTCCGCAATTTCCGCTGTTCGCGCTGGGACAGCGGATGGTGACCTATTATCCTTACGTTCCGATCGGCAACGAAATGGGCGTGTGCTGCGCGATTCAGAGCTACAATCAACGCCTGTATTTCGGGCTCACCGGGGACGTCGCCGCGGCGCCCGATCTCGACCGGTTGAAGGGTTTCCTCGATCAATCCTTCGCCGATCTGCGTAAAGCCGCGGGAATCGGCGCGCCGCGCAAGCCTCGCGTGCGCCGGGCCGTGATCGAGACCGCGGCGGCTGCACAGCCGAGCGCCGCGTGAGCCGCGCAGGCGGCTGCCCCGCCCTCATGAGTCAGCGTGAAAAGGCCAAACCCGCGCCATTACTGGCGCGGCTCGCATGCCGACGTTCATCTGGCGAACGGTGTTAACATTTGGTCAACGGGCTGAATGGCTGCCAAGGTGAGCAGGATCAGGGACGATGAAGTCGCGGCTCCGATTACGATGTGGCAGGAGTCGTTGTTCGGCGTAGAGATGTTGCTGCTGCGCGCTTCGGCCGCCTATTACGGCCTGGGCGTTCCGCGCGGCGACGGCTCCGGCGTAGTGGTGATTCCGGGATTCCTGGGCACGGACTTGTACCTGATGGAGATGCACGCCTGGCTGCGGCGCATCGGCTATAAACCTTATTTTTCGGGAATCGGAATCAACGCGGACTGTCCCAATCTGCTGATCCAGCGGCGGCTGAGGCAGACCATGGATCAGGCGCGCGAGGAGACGGGGCGCAAAATTCACCTGATCGGCCACAGCCTGGGCGGCATCATCGCGCGCTCGGCGGCGGCCCAACATCCAAACGACATTCAAAGCGTGATCACGCTCGGCTCGCCGTTCCGCGGAACCGTGGTGCATTCCCGCGTGCTCAGAGCCGCGCAGGCAGTCCGGCTGAATATTTTGGAAAAACACGGCGACGGAGTTCTTCCGGATTGCTACACCGGGCGCTGCACGTGCAATTTTCTCGATTCGCTGCGGCGCGACCTGCCGCCGGGCATTCAACAAACCGCGATCTACACGCGCAACGACGGCGTAGTCGATTGGGAGTATTGCATTACCGGCGACCGGAGCGTCGATGTCGAAGTGCCGGGGACGCACATCGGCCTGGCGTTCAATCCGGCCGTGTACGACACGATCGCGAACCGGCTTTCGAAATGGTAGCAGGCATTTTTGGGATCCCGCATGCTCGCGCGAATATCTGTTTTTGAGCGCACGCTATATTGGATTTGAGAGCTTGTGACCATGGGCCTGCGGCCCACCCAACCACCTGAAAACGCCAAAGCCGCGCCGGTCACGGCGGGGTTGAGCGGCCTATTTTCCACGGAACCGTTTAAGAGCAGAACGATTGTCGTTTTCGCCGTAATCGCGATCCTGGCCGTTTATGCCGCCCTGAGAATCCCCGGCCTGGGCGTGCCGCTCGACCGCGATGAGGGCGCGTTCGGGCACATGGGCCAGATGATCCGCCAGGGCGGTCTGCCGTATCGCGACGGCCTGGATCACAAGCCGCCGGTCGCGTTTTATATCAACGCCCTGGCTCTCGAGTTCGTGCCTTCGACCGCGCGCGGAATTCATTCTTTTCTTCTGGTCTACAATTTGCTGACCCTGCTGTGCCTGTTCGCCCTGGCGCGAATGTATTTTCGCTCGCTCGCCGCGGGATTGTGGTGCGGGCTGTCCTACGCGGTGGTGAGCGCCAGCCCGGACCTTCAGGGATTCTCCGCATCGACGGAAATGTGGGCGTTGCTGCCCATCAGCGCGAGCCTGCTGGCCGCGGTCGCGGCGATCCGCTGCCGCCGGCCGTGGCTTCTCGCGGCGAGCGGAGCGCTGGGAGCGCTCGCATGCTGGACCAAGCAGACCATGTTTTCGAGCATCGCCTTTGTGCTGCTGTACGCGGTACTCGCGGCTACGCCCGATCTTCGCCGCGCGGCGCGAAACACCGGGCTGTGGATGGCCGGGGCGTTCGTGGTTTCCGGCGGGTTCGTTTGGTATTTTTGGGCGCACGGAGCGCTCCACGATTTCATTTACTGGTGCTTCACTTACGGATTGAGCTACGCGAAACAGGTCTCGCTTTCCGACGTCGCCGGCGATTTTCGCGATGGTTTATGGGACGTTTTCCGCAGCAATTTCATCATCTTCGGTGTTGGGATCGGCATCGCGGCGTGGACACTCGCGCGATCCTTCTCACGGGAGCGGCGGGGCGCATCGGATTGGCATTGGCCGGCGTTCGTTCTGGGATTTTTTATTTTGTCGCTGGCCGGAACGGTTCCGGGGTTCGCGTATAACCACTATTTCGCACAGCTCGCGCCGGCCGCCGCGCTCGCCGCCGGAGAGGGATTCCGCATATTGACGGAGCGCCGTATGTCCGCGGCCGTCGTGTGCCTGGCTGTCATGGTTTCGACGCCCGTGCTGGTCGATCGCGGCTATTTTTTCGAGCGCGATCCCAATGTCATCAGCCGGACGGTATTCGAAGACAACCCCTTTCCCGAATCGAAGCCGATCGCGGATTACATCGACGAACACAGCCGTGCTTCGGACCTGGTGTTCATCGAAGGCTCCGAGCCGCAGATCCTGTTCTACGCCGAGCGCCGCAGCCCCACGGCGTTCCTGATGATCTATCCGCTGATGACCACCCATCCGCAATACAAACAATTTCAGTATCAAATGATGCGCGAGCTGACCGCCCGTCCGCCGAAATACATCATCGCTCCGGTGAATGTGCCGAACACGCTCGCCTGGGACGAGGAGGCGGAGCCGCAGATCGTCGATTTTCTCACGAAGCTGATTGCGCGCGATTACGTTCTGGAGCGCTCGATTCTGATCATGGGGCGGTGCGGCGAATGGATCGAGCCGGGGACCAAGCCCTCGGATCCCGACGCGCCGCTGATCTCTATTTTCCGGCGCAAGCAGTAAGGAGCGGGGGCTGCGGTGACGAAGCCCCGGAGTCAACGCGCCGCGAGCAGCATCCGCGCCGTCGACCGCGCGTTCGATTCGAGCACGCACCGCCGCGAGCCTTCCCGTCCTTCCACGCGAATCGAGCCCCCGCGCGCGCTGACGCGATACGCCGATTCGGCGCCGTGATGCCACAGCAGCGAATCGAGCGGCCAATTCGAATCCGCAATCATACGAATTCCCTCGCGGCCGACCAGAATGGTCAAATCGGACGGCGATCCCGCCGATTCGGCGGCGTTCAGGATTTCGGCGGCGTTTTGGGCGAACCGGCTCACGCTGTTCTTATCGCCGAAGCGGACCCAAATTCGAGCGCACTCGCGCATCAATGCCGCAGACGCTTATCGCCAGTGTTCGGCGTCAGCACGCGGACGACATTGTTATCCCAATCGGCGATGTACAGCAGCCCGGCAGCCTGCGTCTGGCACGATGACGTCGCGCAGACAATCGCGACCCCGCCCGGATAGTTGAACTGCGCCGAAACTGAGGACCCGCCGTCGCCCGAATAGCCGCGCGTCCCATTTCCTGCGATGGTCGTGATGGCGCCGTTTGAAACCTCACGAATCCGTTGATTGCCGAGATCGGCAATGTACACATTGCCCGAGTTGTCCACGGCAATATCGTAGGGGTAGGCGAGCTCGGCGGAAGCGGCCGGCCCGCCGTCGCCGAAAAACCCCGGCGTGCCGTTGCCCGCGACTGTGTTGATGAGGTCGTTTGCGAGCGCGATCACCCGAATCACGCTGTTGCCGTAATCGGCGACATATAGATTATTATTCGAATCGATCGCCAACCCCTTGGGATAGTAGAACTGCGCGAAGATCGCCGGCCCGCCATCGCCCGAATATCCCGGCTCGGGCATCCCCGCAATGGTGTTGACCACGCCCGACGTGTCCACCTGGCGGATCACGTGATTGCCGGAATCGGAAATGTACAGGTTCCCGGCGGAGTCCATCGCCAGGCCGGTTGGCGAATAGAACTGGGCACTGCTCGCGGCGCCGCCGTCGCCCCCGAAACCGCGGGTATTGCTTCCGTACGCGGTGACGATGTTGCCGCCCGGCGTCACCTCGCGAATGACGTTATTGCCGGTATCCGCGATGAACACATCGCCGCTCTGATCGAACGCCATGCCGCACGGGCTGGCGAGCTGGGCGTTGCTCGCCGGGCCGCCGTCGCCCGAATAACCGTACGATCCATTACCCGCAAAAGTATTAATCGTGCCGTTGGTGTACACCACGCGAACCACGCTGTTGAAGGTATCCGCGATATACAGATTTCCCGACGAATCCGTGGTCATGCACGCGGGGCGAAGCTGCGCCTGCGCCGCCGCGGCGCCGTCCCCCGCGTAGCCCAATACTCCTGTGCCCACGATGGTGGAAATCGTGAATCCCTGCGCCTGACACGGCATCGAAAGACTGAAAAGCCCGCCCAGGATGCAGGCCATGAACATGAACACGCATTTCTTCACTGTTGCTCGGTTCTCCCTGAAACTTCCCATTTTTGACGCGAGGGCAGTATTGTTAGTGTACTTCGAAATGCGCCCCCCGGGAGTAGATTGAAAAGATGCGGATCCCGATTTACCAGGTCGACGCTTTTTCCGGCAGCCTGTTCCGTGGAAATCCCGCGGCCATCTGCCCGCTTGAAAAATGGCTGCCCGACGAGACCATGCAATCGATCGCGGCGGAGAATAATCTCGCCGAAACAGCGTTTTATTGCCCCAACGGCGGCGGTTATCATCTGCGCTGGTTCACGCCCGCGGTGGAAGTGGATTTGTGCGGCCACGCCACGCTCGCCTCGGCGCACGTGATCTTCGCCATCCGGCGGGAGTCCTCGGCGCCGCAGATCCATTTTCAAACCAAGAGCGGAACGCTGACAGTGGAGCGCGCGGGCGACCTGTATTCGCTCGATTTTCCTTCCCGCCCTCCCGCCGAATGCGCGGCTGATCCTGCGCTGATGCAAGCGCTCGACGCGAGGCCCAAAACCATCCTCGCCGCCCGCGATTATGTGTGCGTCTTCGATACGGAAGACGAGATCCGCGCCATCTCGCCGGATATGCAGAAACTCGCCGCGATCGACCGTTTCGCCACCATCGTGACCGCGCCCGGCCGCGATTGCGACTTCGTTTCCCGTTTCTTCGCGCCGGCCAAGGGAGTGCCTGAAGATCCGGTCACCGGATCGGCGCACTGCACGCTCATTCCCTATTGGTCGCAACG
>JASHWA010000469.1 GCA_030044325.1 Bryobacteraceae bacterium | reverse complement strand
GAAAATCCCGTCCAGCCTCGAGCGCCTCCTGCATCGCCAGTTCATCGATCCCCAACACATGCGGAATCTTCTGCCTGGCGTCATCCTCCGGCTGATCGCCCAGTCCCACGCGCGCCGATCCGTTTCTCCGCACGACCCTCCAGCCGAGCAAAGGAAGAATCCTCTCGGTTTTTCGCGCGCTCGCCTCGTTCGCGAGTGAAAGTGAAATCCGCGTCACATCTCCGCGCGTTTCCCCAATCCGCGTCAATTCCTCGACGCTCGTCATATATGCCGTCACTCTGGCCGCATACCCGGGAACGCGGTGTTCGTTGAACGGGGACGTCTCCCGAGCCACGGCGCGCGCATATTCCAAAAAAAAGTCGGCGGATCGCGTGTCCGGCTTCACGCGAGCGATCAAACAGAGCGCCTTGATGCCCCCCGGAACGGGCGCCTCGCCGATCAGCAGAGTGTTGGAATCGGTGGACAGCGTGGTCAGCGTCTCCGTTGCATCCGGTAATCCCGGCGCAGCGTCCGCCGGAGCATCCCTCAACTGGGCCACGTGCGATTTTGTCGCCGCCGCTTCCGGACTCGTCGGCGCCAGCTCCACATACTTCTCGAAATCTTCGATCGCTTCCGCCCGGTGCCCTTCCGCTTCCTGAACTAACCCCAGTACGTACTCAAACTGCGGAATCGTGTGCTTCTTGTCGATCGCTAACCCGGCGTCGAGCTCCGTCTGCGCCGTGTCCAGTTCGTGCAACTGGTAATGCGCGACCGCCGCGTCCAAGTACGCGTCCAGATACCGATGCTGGCTGTCAGTCTGAATAACGGTCTCCGCGGCCTTCACCGCTTCAGCCCAATTCCGCTGGGAAGCCTCGATTCGCATGAGACTCGCATAGGGCAGCAGCGCAGTTTTGTCTGCGTCGATAGCATGCCGGAACGCGTCTCGCGCGTCGTTCAGGTTGCCTTGCTTCTGATACGCAACTCCGATGGCGCTCCATGCCGAAGCAAAATTGGGAACCGCATGGACGGTTTCGAGCAGCCAGCGCTCCGCTTCCGGCCACTTCTGTTCCTCCATCGCCTTAATTCCGAGATTCCACGATTTCGAAGCCGCGCGCGGCAGTTTCGCGTCCGCCGCCATTTCAAGATCCGCTGCTTGCTTCGGGCGCAAAATGAAATCCGGCAACGTCGGGCGTGCCGTGATGCCCGGGTCGGACAAGTCAATTTTGTTCGATTCGTAACCTTTCAAAGAAGCGCGGAGGAAGCAGAGCACGGGAGTGTACATGCCGGTCAGGATAGGAGGCTCTCCATGGGAGGCCGCTGGCGATGCTCCGAGTTGCCCCGTAAAGGGCCGCCATACAAACTCCCCCTTGCGATTCGTCATGGTTTCTCTAAGCGGCTGAGCGCCGGGGCAAACCCGCTCGATCGATACCGGCCCTTCCAAAGCGGAGCCATCCTCCTTAACCACCCTGCCGCGTATCTGGCCGTTGGCCAGAGATCCGGTGATAATGAGCACCACGATCCAGATGGAGTATCGTTTTTGGCCTTGCTGATTCGCGTGGTTGTGGAGCAGCCGAAAAAGCGACGAACAATGGGCCAACATTTAATTCCCCGTGAAAATCAAAACGATTATATCGCGCAATTGCAGGCAACGAGAGTAGGAGCGGCGCATCTCTTCCGGTCGCGAGCCGGGCCGAAGCTGGGTCCGGGAGCATGGAGCCACGACATTCTCTGGCCGAGCGCACGCATCACGCCAGAATCGAAAAATGGATGGGGCGCTGCCCCGCAGGAGGCGCCCGCTTTAGGGCTTCGGGCGCGTCGAAATTGTTTTGCTTTCTGGGGCTACCAGAGCGATTGATCGTGTCGAAAGGATGGTAGCGATATCATGACGACCGCGAACGAATCAGAAACTAAGGTGGCCGAAACCGCCGCCGAGACTAAGCCGAAAGCCACAAAGAAGGCGGCCGCAAGAAAGGCCGCGCCCGCGAAGAAGGCGAGCGCCAAGGCCGGCGCGAAGAAGCCCGCCGCGACCAAGACGGACGTGAAGCCAGGCCTGATCTACGAGCGCGAATACAAGGGCAAGGCCTATACGCTGAAGTTTACGGAGCGCGACGATCGGGTAGTTTTCCAGCTGAAGGGCGGCGGGACGTTCAATAGCCTGACCGCCGCCGCTAAGCACGTAACCGAGTATCCGTCGATCAGCGGCGTCGCCTTCTGGGGCGATCCAGTCGCCGCGCCTGAAAGCTAAAAAGTCCGACAGTCGTTGCAATATGCGGGGCCTGCGGAAACGCAGGCTCCTTTTTCATTTCATACTTGATGGAAACAAGCTGGGGCCATTTCGCCTTCGCGTAAAAGCATAGCCGCGAAAAAAAGCTCCGCGTTATATAGCGCTCCCGCTGTGCGGATTGCGCCTTCTAACGCTCTGCCAACGGGCGTGCCGAAGCGTGTTCAGCCCCGCGTAGGCGCGCGCAAGTACGGCTGTACTACGAAACTTATTTCGTAATAAATGCGTCTTTTCAGATAAATAGGAGACTTTATCTTTTATTTGCGGGAATCAGGGGGTTGGTGACGGAAATTCCCTAGGGTGATGGCGCTTCCTGGCGCAGGACTTCAGATGGGCGCTGGATTGCACCAGAGCGGTACCATCAGCGCTCATTTCCAACTCAACGTGAACCAAAGGCTCCGGCGTGCTTAACGGTGTTGTATGAGCGGGCCTCCAGCGGCTCGGCCGTCCACCAAGTCCCCGGGCGCAGCCGGGCCGATAGGAGGGGTACGCGTGGAAATCCGCTGGGCAGATGGTTCGCGCTTCGGCGGCCGTCGCTCGGTCAGTTTGCGCGAAGCTCAGTTATTAGTCGAGGGCGGCATCTGCGCCGAGGTCCGCAGCCCGACCGGATTGCTGCGCTACTTAAAGATGCGACGGAACCCGCCGCTCAAGAAGTTTGCGAGCGTCCTTGCGCAGGCCGATTTCACCGTAACGACGATCGGAATGCCGAACGGCGCTAAAGCTTTTGAGCACGTCCAAAGACCGAAGGCAAAATCATAACAGTCGGGGAGGGAGTCTGTCGAAAGCTCGATGCGGATTTTTCGGACCGTTATTGCCGAACGAAGGCTTGCCTGGCCGGGTGCTCTTTTTAGCCGGGAGTCACGCCGGCTCAGGCGAGGGCGCGCATCCATCTGTCGCAGTGCGCGCCCTTTTTTCACGGTGATCGGCGGACGCGAAAGGGGTCTTTGCCAATGACCATAACTCGCCGGAAAATCCGCGCTACGCGCGTCAAGAAATCCGCAGTCCGAGAGTATCTCGATGCCCACGCGGGGCAACCTCTCGCGTCGATGCCGGGGTTAGTCTCGTTTCTGTTGGAGCGCGAAACGGCAGAGAGGCGATCA
>JASHWA010000049.1 GCA_030044325.1 Bryobacteraceae bacterium | reverse complement strand
CCTGGGGCTCCGCAATGGTGCGCTCAATCGGCGCGAATGGAACCGAAATCGACTGGCCGCCGGGAGTCGTCAAGGTCTCGGTCGTTTGTTCGCTCGCAACGATTGTCGGATTCCCGATCGACTCCGACCACGGTCCGTATTTAATGTAGTTTTGCAGCGGAATGGAGTTGGGGAAGTAAGAGCTCAGCTCCGTTAGGCCCGCAGGAGTCGGGGTCTCCGAACTGGGAGTGCCCAGAAGCGTGGCGGCCTGGCGAATCCACTCGCGTTGCAGCCACAGATTGAAAAACAGCTTGTTCTTGATGATCGGCCCTTCGAACTGGCCGGCGAGAATCGAGTCTTTATAGGCGGGCGGCTTGGTCAAGCCGTCGGCGCTCTGCAGATTGTCGAGCGCCGTCCAATTTGAATCATCGCGCCGGAAATAGCTGCCGATACCGTGATACGTGTTGGTGCCGGATCGGACGCGAATGTTGACCATCGCGCCGGCGTCCCGCCCGAACTCTGCGCTGTACTGGTTGGTGATGACCTCATATTCGCCAATTGCGTCCAGGTCGGCGAACAGATACCCGGGACCCTCGAGCGTGGGATCATTGTTGTCTTGCCCGTCCAACAGGAAGTTGTTGGCGCGGCCACGCTGTCCGTTCGCCGAGAGAATCTCTCCAGTGGAGTTGACGTTTCCAATGCCGATGGTGACACCGGGCGAAGTGAACGCCATCTTGTCTATGTTGCCCTGAATCGATGGCATTGAGAGCACGGTATCCGGCTGTACGTTCAGGCTCAACTGCGCGTTCTCGGTGTTGAGCACCGGCGCCGTTCCTTCCACCTGCACGGTCTGGCCCACCTGGCCCACCTGCAGTGTCGCGTTCACCACCGGCTCCTGCGCCGTCTGCACCTGGATGTCCTTTGCTTCAAAGTTGGCGAATCCGGGCGCCGAAACGCGCACCGTATAGTTTCCAGGAACCAGGAATGGCGCGCGATACACGCCCGCGGGGTTGGTGACGAGCGGTGTAACAACGCCGGTCGCCTGGTTAATCACCTCGACCTTTGCTCCGGGCACAAGCGCTCCGGCGGGATCGGTCACGGTTCCGGAGAGCGAACCGGTGGTGGTTTGAGCCCAGGCTGAAGCAACGCAGAAGAGGAAAACGGCGAGGGTTCGAAAAACGGAAACACCAGCCCCAGAAGCGGTTTGTGGCATGACAAATCTCCCTTAGTTGAACTTATCTACAACTATCGCTCAGAGACAGTCCATGGTCCCGTAATGCTTGGGAAGGAGTATATCATTCTGAAAACTTTTTGCAAGCGTTTTCTTACATGCCACCAAAAAATTCCGCATGCTGCGCCTTGCGAATCGGCGCAGCTGATGTAAAATGTTGAACCATGAAACTGCGGAAAATTACGCTTTGCCTGCTTTTCGCCTGCGCGGCGTTCGGCCAGCCGAATTACGATGCCGCCTTGAAAAATCTGAAATTTCGCAGCATCGGGCCGGCCGTCATGGGCGGGCGTATCGACGATCTGGCGATCGTCGAATCCGATCCGCTCATCATTTACGTCGGCTCGGCCGCCGGTGGAATTTTTAAAACCGTAAACGGAGGCGCGACGTGGAAAGCGATATTCGAGGATCAGCCCAATCCCTCGATCGGCGATCTCGCGCTGGCGCCTTCGAATCCGTCGATTTTGTACGTGGGGACGGGCGAGGCGAACAATCGCCAGAGCTCGTCATGGGGCGACGGCGTCTTCAAATCCATGGATGGCGGAACGACGTGGGTTCATGTGGGCCTTGAAGCGACGCATCACATCGGCCGAATCGTGGTGCATCCCACCGATCCGAACACCGTCTACGTCGCCGCGCTGGGCGATCTGTGGGGACCCAATCGCGAGCGTGGAGTGTACAAGAGCACCGACGGCGGCGCCACCTGGAACCAGGTTCTGTTCATCAACGAAGACACGGGCGCGACAGACATCGCCATCGATCCGCAGAGCCCCAATATTCTTTACGCAGCCGCGTATCAGCGCCGCCGCACCGTTTTCGGATACAACGGCGGGGGGCCGGGCAGCGGGCTCTACCGCTCGATCGACGGCGGGGCGAATTGGACCAAGCTCGCGCATGGCCTTCCGGCCGGCGACCTGGGCCGCTGCGCGCTCGATATCTATCGAAAAAATCCCAATATCGTTTACGCCGAGGTGCAGGCCGACAACAGAGGGACCGGAGTTTATCGATCAGAAGACAAAGGCGAGACCTGGACGCACATGAGCGATACCGACCCGCGGCCGTCCTATTTCAGCCAGATTCGTGTCGACCCCAATAACGACATGAAAATCTGGATGGGCGGCGTGAATATCTATATGTCGGAGGACGGCGGGCGCACCTTCACGCAGGCCCGTTTCCAGCGCGTCCACAGCGACGTGCACGCCATCTGGATCGATCCGGCGAATTCGAATCACCTGGTGATCGGCAACGACGGCGGCGTGTGGGTGACCTTTGACAGCGGGCGGGCATGGCGCGGGCTGAACAATTTCGCGGTCGGCCAGTTTTATGAAGTCGCCTACGATTTCCAAAAGCCGTATCACGTGTGCGGAGGGTTGCAGGACAACTACGACTGGTGCGGGCCGAGCTCCAGCGCGCAG
>JASHWA010000468.1 GCA_030044325.1 Bryobacteraceae bacterium | reverse complement strand
CCGGACCGAATGGCCGGCCGCTGTGCCGCTGGTGCAATCTGGAAGTCCCGCCGCGGCGCTTTACGTTCTGTTCCCAGTGGTGCGTTCACCAATGGAAGCTGCGCACCGACCCCGGCTATCTGCGCGAACAGGTTTTCCTGCGCGACCGCGGCGTGTGCGCGCAGTGCGGCGCCGACACCATCGCCGCCTTCCGCGAGCTCAGGCGCGCTCGCGGCGCGCATCGCCTCCGCCTGCTCGAAAAATGGGGGCTGAAGCGCCTGAATCGCAAAACCCTGTGGGATGCGGATCACATTCTGCCGGTGGTCGAAGGCGGAGGCGAATGCGATCTTGAAAACCTTCGCACTCTATGCGTCGTGTGCCATCGCCAAGCCACGAAAATCCTGCGCGCGCGGCGGGTTTTCTAGCGTCGACGGCGCTCCTTCGCTTACGCAGAGTGTTTGCGGAGACGAACAATTCCAACGCCAGCGAGCGCCGTCGCGAGCAGCCAGAACGCGCCGGGTTCGGGCACCGCGGTATCCGTTCCGAACTGGTCGCTGAACGAATCGAGATAGATATTCTGCCCCGCGTCGATTTCGCGGTTGACGGTTACCACCTCGGAGATTCCGATGGTCGTGTACCCCGACGGCAGAGTGAGCGTCAGGCTGCCGGTCGAGGTGGTACAGCCGGAAGCGCCCGGCGTGCAAACGATCTCGCTGATTGTCGGCGCGCCGCTCTCGTTAAACGTGACCTTCTCCTCGATGTACCCGTAATTGCTGGAACTGGTCGAGCAGCTGAAGGTGGTGTCGCCGAGGCAGAACTGTTCCATGACCTCGACGTAATTGCCGGCATTGCTCGGGTTCGCCGTCGTGTAGTCGCCCAGGCTCAGCGTCAGACTGTCGATATCGTACGCGCTGTTGTTCGTCGCGACCTGAAAATCCAGGGTAGAGACGAGGTCGCGGGTTCCCTCCGTCGCAACCCACTGGGTCCCGTCGGAAGAGTCCGTCGAGTCGAAGTGAGCCAGGATCGGCCCCAAGTCTGAGGTACCGGTCCCGTACAGCTCGACATCTCCCGTGGTCGGATCGCCGGTGTTGCCCGCGCTGTTTCCGGTGGTGGTAACGCTGAAGTTGTCGAAGTTCAGATCGACCTGGGAGCATCCATTGGACGCTGACTGAGCTCCGAAACTGCTGAGCGCCGATCCCGAAGCCGATGTCGGGCAACTGCTGATAGCCGCCCACCCGAAATTCGCGAAGCACAGACCAACGCTCGCGGCGAGCACAACGCGCCACCGGCGCGCTCGCACACCCCCGCCCGGCGCGGCGCTTGGCCGGTTGTCAAACCTCGCTCCCATAACAGGTTCCTCCGACAAAGATTACTCCGACCGGTACTTCTAGTACTATAACCAAACCTTCTTGATGTTACCCCGCAGCGTTACTCTCGTCAAGATTTTTCTGACTCAGAAGCCGTTCATTCGGTGTGATTTAGTGGAATTGTTACTAGTTCATTGGCAGTACTGGAGCGTTAGTGGGCGGGGAATACCCGCAATCACCTGAGTTCACGGGGCTGGGCGGCCTCGGTGTCTCTGGTGCGTTCCCCAACAGGGGCGTAACATCTTCCATGCCGCGCAACGCCTGTAGTATGCTGAAGAGTTAGAAACTTATCTTTCTGGAGGTCCCGCGACCCATGTACGCCATGCTGCGCAAAGCGCTTCTTGCCGCGCCACTTACTATCGTCTTTTCCGCCGCTTCGTTCGCCCAATCGACCACGGCTTTTGAAGGAATTATCAAAGGCACCGACGGGCAGCCGCTCAAAGGGGCCGTGGTTAAGATCACGCGCGAAGACATTAAAGGAAATTATCAGGTCAAAACCGACAAGAAGGGCCACTATTACTACGGCGGCCTTCCCAAGGGCATGTACCGCATTTCGGTCGAAGTGGACGGCAAGGAAATGGGCTCGATGGACAAGGTTCCATCCAGCTACGGCGATCCCAAGCAGATCGACATCAATCTCCAGCAGCAGCAGCAGGCCGGGGGCGGGCAGGCAGCCGAGGAAAAAGAGGCCGAGCGCGGAATGAGCGCCACGCAAAAAGAGGCCTACGAAAAGAAGAAGCAGGCAAACGAAGAGCAGATCAAGAAGAACAAGGAGCTCAACGACGCCTTCAACGCCGGAATCGCGGCGCAGGACGCCAAGCAGTGGGACGTGGCGGTGCAATCCTTCGAAAAAGCGTCCACCCTCGATCCCAATCAGAACGTCGTGTGGGGACGGCTGGCGGACAGCTACACCGCGCTCGCCAAGACCAAAACCGGGGCCGACCAGGAGCAACTGCTCGCCAAGGCCGTGGATGCGTATCAGAAGGCGATCGCGCTCAAGCCGGACGCTCCCGAATATCACAACAATTACGCGCTCGCGCTCGCTGCCTCGAAAAAGTTTCCCGAGGCGCAGGCCGAATTGCAAAAGGCCGCGCAGCTCGACCCGACGCAGGCCGGCAAATACTACTACAACCTGGGCGCCGTGCTGGTGAACACGGGCCAGCTCGGTCCCGCGGGCGATGCCTTCAAGAAAGCCATCGAAGTTCAGCCCGATTACGCCGAAGCGTATTATCAATACGGCATCTGCCTGATGGGCAAAGCCACCACCGGCTCCGATGGCAAGATGATCCCGGTGGCCGGCACGGCCGAAGCGTTCCAGAAATATCTGCAACTCGATCCCAACGGCAAAGACGCCGAGACGGCCAAGGCGATGCTGCAACAAATCGGCGCCACCATCGATACCAATTACGCCGCTCCGGGAGCGAAGAAGAAAAAGCAGTAAATGCTGCGGGCCATCCTGTATTCGATCGTGGCGGTGCTGGCGATCAGCATGCTGCGATCCGTGATCGGGATCCTGGCAAAAAGCTTTCACGATTTCGTCAATCCCGCGCCCGCGCAGGAGCGGCGCCGTCCTTCGGTCGAAGCGGGCGGCGAGCTGAAGCGCGACCCGGTCTGCGGCACCTTCATTTCGACCTCGACGGCGCTGCAGAAAAAGGTCGGCAAAGAGGTGTACTACTTCTGCTCGCGGGAGTGCTTTGAAAAATTCCGCCGCGCTTGAGCCCGCGGCCGTTGCATCGCAGTCTGCGGCGCGAACGCGCTACTTCCCGATCACCAGCACCGGCGCGGCGACTTCGTGACGCACGGCGTTGATGGTGGTGCCGAAGACCCAGTCCTTTACGCCGCGATGGCCGTGCGCGGCCATTACCAGAAGATCCGGATGAATGCGCTTTGCCATGCGCACGATTTCGGCTTTCGGGCTGCCGCCGTGCACTACGGTCAGCTCGGCAGGAATCCCGTCGCGCGCGAGCTCGTCGACGATCGCTTGAAAATACTGCTCGCCCACCTGAATTTCAGCGGTCGATGAAAGCGCGCCGAAGAACTGGCTGGTGACGCCCTCCTCGACGTGCAGAATATGCAGCTTCGCGCCGTGCAGCCGCGCCATAGCCGCGGCGTGAGCGATCGCGGCGCGATCGTGATCGGTGTGATCGAGCGGAACCAGAATGGTGCGATACACCGGTTCGGGCAGATTCGCCGCGACGGTGCGGTCGGCGTGAACGGATTCCGGCGGCGTGCGCACGCCCAGGAAGGTGATCCATCCGAGCAGCCCCACCAGCGCCAGCGCGACCGGGCCGAGCAGCACCACTCTCCACCATTCCGCGATGATCCAGGGACCCGCGGCGATCCACGCCAGCCAGAAGTTCAGCGCCAGAATGATCGCCGCCGAGATCCACGCCATGATTTTGAGACCGGCGCCGCTCGCGAACTCGCCCATGCGTTTGCGGTCGGCGGTGAAACGGATCAGCGGGATCACGGCGAAGGGAAGCTGCATGCTGATGATCACCTGGCTCAACAGGAGCAGGTTGAAGGTGCCTTTTTCGCCGGCGATCATGACGGTGAACACCGCGGGGACGATGGCGAGGGTGCGCGTCACCAGGCGGCGCAGCCACGGCGTCATGCGCAGGTTCAAAAATCCCTCCATGACAATCTGGCCGGCAAATGTTCCGGTGAGCGTGGAGGATTGGCCGCTCGCAAGCAGCGCGATCGAGAACAGAACGCTTGCGAGCGTGGTGCCGAGGAGCGGCGAAAGCATGGACTGCGCCTGATCGATCTGCTCCACCACCACGCCTTTCGAGAAAAACACCGCGGCGGCGAGCACCAGGATCGCGGCGTTGACGATCAGCGCGCCGTTCAGCGCGAGAAACGAATCGATGAAGTTGAAGCGGCAGGCTTCGCGCTTTTTTTCGACGGTTTGGCCGATGCGGCGCGTCTGCACCAGCGCCGAATGCAGGTACAGGTTGTGCGGCATCACCGTCGCGCCCAGGATCACCACGGCGTAGTACAGATTATTGGAATTGATGTGCGGAATCACGCCCGCGAAAACCTGGCCGAGCGCGGGGCGCGCGAATCCCAGCTCGACCAGAAAACACGCCGCCATGATTCCGATGAGGCCGAGAATGAACGCTTCGATCATGCGGATGCCGTAGCGCGAAAGCCACAGCACCACGATGGTATCGGCGGCGGTGAGGATCACGCCGATCACCAGCGGGAGATGAAACAGAAGATTCAGCGCGATGGCCGCGCCCAGCACTTCGGCGAGATCGCACGCGGCGATGGCGATTTCGCACAGAATCCAGAGCGAATTGCAGATCCCGCGCGGATAGGCTTCGCGGCAGGCCTGCGCGAGGTCGCGCCCGCTGGCGATTCCCAGGCGCGCGGCGAGCGTCTGGAGCAGAATCGCCATGAGGTTCGACAGAACGATCACCCACAAAAGCTGGTAACCGAACCTCGAACCCGCGCCGAGATCGCCGGCCCAGTTGCCGGGGTCCATGTAGCCGACGCTCACCAGGTAGGCGGGGCCGCCGAAAGCGAGCATGCGGCGGAGGAACGTCGCGTGGCCGGTGTGCACGGTGGAATGCACTTCCGGCAACGACGCGATTTGTGCCCGCTCTTCCAAACTTAACTATACTTCGGACGGCGGGCTGCGAACCGCGACCAAAGGGAGCCCCATGCGCTCCCCGCTCACGGGCGGGGCTTTCCGACCGTTCGTGCAGTCAGGCTCCAGCAGCTTGGTCTTCCTCGATCTCGAAGGTGGAGACGATCTCCGCGGTGGGGCGCAGCGTGGCGGCGACGCCGCAATATTTCGTCATCGAGAGCTCGATCGCCTTGGCGACGTTTTCGCTCTTGATTCCGCGGCCGCGCAGGAGGTGGCGGACTTCCATTTTGCGAAACGATTTGGGATATTCTTCACGCGCCTCGCCGCGCACTTCCACGCGATAAGCGGTCACCTGCTCGCGCATTTTCCTCAAAATTGAAATGATATCCGCGGCGGTGCAGGCGCCGAGCGCGACCAGCAGCAGCTCCATGGGGCCCGCGCCGTTCGAGCGCTCGCCCTTGATATCGATGGTCAAGGCGTGGCCGCTGGGCGGGACGGCGACGAAATAATCGTCGCCGGCGTATTGAATGGTGGCCTTCGTGTCTTTCATTTCGGGACGGAAATCATGATATTCCGGTATTTCATGCCGCCGGTGTGATCGCCCTGCAAATAAAAAGGACCCGGCTCGGCTTCATTGCCGTCCAGCGCGCCGCCGGTGATCCCGGCGATCTCCTGGTGATCGAGAATGGTCTCGCCGTCGCGAACCAGGGTGATGGTGCGGCCCACCAGCGTCGCGTCGAAGGCTTCCCACTGGCCCGGCTTGCGCGGCATCTCGCGCGAGGGCGCGAGCATTCCATAAATCGATCCCATGCTATGAAAATTGTCCGGCTCTGTTTCGTAGGCGACCTGAATTTCATAACGGCCGCGCAGATAAATCCCGCTATTTCCGCCGTCGGGGCAGTTCAATTCGATGTGCAATTTAAAATCGGAGAACTTGCGCGTGGTTTTGAGATCGGCGCCGTGCTCCTGGTTGACCAGCTCGCCGTTTTCCACCGCCCAGTGATTTTCCCCCTGAAAGGGCTCCCATCCGGTCAGATCTTTACCGTTAAAAATGGGCTCCGGCTTGGTCCAGGACTTGGGCATGGGGCGATCAAGCTTGGGCGCGCGCACGCCTTCGAGCCTGGCCATTTCGACGCCGCCGCGCTTCTGGGTTCCGGTGAATTTTCCGCTGGCGAAGGTCATATCCCAGGTGATTTCCGGACGGCCTTTATTGGCGGGCGACAGCGTGAGCGTCATGTGCGAACCGTCGAGGTGGAAATCGGTTACGGGGTGGACGCTGCCGGTGCGCGGCTGCACGCGCACCTGGGCCTGATCTCCCTTCATCGCGACTTCCAGCCAATCGGGATACGTTTCCTTGCCGGTGGTGACACGAATGTCCCAGCGGCCTACAAACGGAGTCTCGGCGCGCAGGAACGCGGCGGCCAGAATGACGCAGGCGAGGAGTTTCATTTGAGCCTAGTTTATCCGGTACCATGGAAAATTGGCAATGCAGGCTTTTCTCGACCATCTCGATGCGCGCGATCCGGATTATGCTCTGGCGTGCGCGATCGATGCGGCGCGGCTGCCGGCGCATATCGCCATCATTATGGACGGAAACGGGCGCTGGGCGCGGCGGCGCGGCCTGCCTCGCGTGGCCGGGCATAAGGCGGGAATCCAGCCGGTGCGCGAAACGGTGGAGACCTGCGCGCGGCTGGGACTGGGCGCGCTCACGCTGTATGCGTTTTCGGTCGAAAACTGGAAGCGCCCGCGCACGGAAGTGGATACGCTGTGGCGCCTGCTGCGGATTTACCTGCGCGCGGAACTCGACGAGATGCATCGCCACGATATCCGCTTCACGGCGATCGGACGGCTCGACGAGCTGCCGAATTTCGTGCGCAAGGAGCTCGATGGAGTGATCCGCTCGACTGCGCGCAATCGCGGATTGCAGTTGAATCTGGCGATCAATTACGGCGGACGGGCGGAGCTGGTGGACGCGGTGAAGGCGCTGGTCGAGGACGGCGCGGAAATCGACGAAGCTGCGATTTCGGCGCGCCTGTACACGGCGGGAATGCCGGATCCGGATCTGCTGATCCGCACTTCCGGCGAAATGCGGGTGAGCAATTTCCTGTTGTGGCAGATCGCCTACGCGGAGCTGTACGTCACCGAAACGCTGTGGCCGGATTTCACGCGCGCGGAGCTGTTGCGCGCGATCCTCGACTATCAGAAACGCGACCGGCGCTTCGGCGGAATTCGCGAGCCGTTGCCGGTCGAGAATCTGGAGCACGCCACGATCCCAGCCAGATGATCCGCATCCTGACCGCGCTGGCGCTGATCCCGGCGTTCGTTTGGCTGGTGCTGTTCGCGCCGGAATGGGCGTTGCGCGCGGCGGTCGCGCTGGTCGGATTGATGGCGTTTCGCGAATACGACCAGATCGCGGAGGCGAACGGAATCGCGCGCGCGGGTTTCCTGGGAATGCTGGCGGGCCTGGCGCTGCTGCTCGCGCCTCATCCCGAAATCGTGGTGGTGCTGATTGCGGTCGCGGCGATGCTCGCGGCGCTGCGGGTGGCGGATCTCGCGGGGGCGATGGCCGCGGGCTCGGCGTTCACGCTGGGGGTGATTTACATTTTCGGATCGTTCCGCTGCGCGATTGCGCTGCGCGGGATCGATCGGAACTGGCTGATGTTCGCGCTGCTGCTCAGTTGGGCGGGCGATACGGCGGCGATGTATGCGGGCAAAGCGTTCGGGAAACACGCGCTCGCGCGGCGGGTGAGTCCGGCGAAGACATGGGAGGGCGCGATCGGTTCGGTGATCGGAGGAGTTGCGGCCGGGTGGATTTATGCGCATTACTTGATTCCGCAGGCGGCGTTGTGGCTGGTGCTGGCGGCGGGAGTGGCCGGGAACGTCGTGGGGCAGCTTGGGGACCTGTGCGAATCGGCGATGAAGCGAGGCGCGGGGGTGAAGGATAGCGGGAGTTCGCTACCGGGGCACGGAGGGTGGCTGGACCGGATCGATTCGAGTTTGTTCAGCATTCCGGTGGTGTATGCGCTGGTGCTGTTTGTGGGCGAGACGAAATAGCGGCGCTGAAGCGCCGCGCGGATTAAAATCCGCCGTCCAAGTCGAGTGTAGCCACTAACGCGATTCGGGTTTTACTTCGGGAAGCAGCCACCAGATCAATGTTCCGAGCATTGGGGCGGCGGCGACCAGCAGGAACGCGTCGTTATAGCGGTGTGCGTCGAACAGGCGGCCTAATACCGGCAGCAGGATCGCGACTCCGGCCGAGAAGGAACTGGAGGCGATGCCGGCGGTCATGGCGCGCTGTTCGCTTGGATACGCCATTGCGCCGGTGCGCAGCGTCACGACGACCAGTCCTCCGGCCGCGAATAACGACGTGCTCAGCAGCGCGATGGCAGCCGCGGGGCCCGGCAACACCACGACGGCGG
>JASHWA010000467.1 GCA_030044325.1 Bryobacteraceae bacterium | reverse complement strand
GCGCGAGGAACATTTCGGCAAGTGGTTGATTCCGTTTGACCGCGTTGGGTTCGTTTTTCGTAATTTTGGTGAGCGCGCGGTCTGACGGCCGCGCCTCGGGTCGAAATGACTGGCGATCGTTTGGTCCGCGCTGGGTTCGTTTTGTAATTTTGATGAGCGCGCGGTCTGACCGGCCGCGCCTCGGGCCGAAATGACTGGCGATCGTTTGGTCCGCGCTGGGTTCGTTTTGTAATTTTGATGAGCGCGCGGTCTGACCGGCCGCGCCTCGGGCCGGGTAGGATGCGATGGTCGCGGTTGCAAGGCGATCGCCTGGTGTTCCCTTTCCGAAGTTCCTTTACCGTTGTCGGGGATTTGCCCCCGCCCTCACGGGCAGGGCTGTCGCGCCCGACTACCCTGCCGGTTACGGCGGGTCCAGCGTCGCTCGAATATAACAGGCCTCTCATCGGGACGATATTCCCGCGAATCAAACCTGCCTCCATCGCGGCGATCGCCCAAGCGTCTGATTCGCCGGTCCGCTCGTGAGCTTTCATTGGCGTGACGCGGATGGGACGTGTAACGCTAAAGATCCACTCCGGTCCACAAATTGCTTTTGTCGACTGAGAGGTATACATGCCGGAAAAGAAAACCAACGTGCGCGAAAAGACGCGCAAGAAGGCAAAGCTCCCAGCACCCAGGCGGGCGAGTTCGTGCGCGAAGAGATGGAGCACATTCGCCAGGGGAAACACGGCGCGCAATCGGCCAAGCAGGCTATCGCGATCGGGTTGTCGGAAGCGCGGCGGGCGGGAGTGGAATTGCCCCCTCCCAGGAAAGGCCGCGCTTCCGCAGCGACACGTAAAAAAGCCCGGCAGGATATCAAACGTGCACGGACTGAGCGGCGGCCGCCGGCCCGCCGCGCGCATCGAAAAACAGGGTAAAGTGGGTTGCCAAGGAGCATAAAAATGTTCGGCGGAAGAATAACGCTGTTCAAGTTGATGGGATTCGAGGTCCGGATTGACGCAAGCTGGATCATTCTAGCCGCGCTGATCACATGGTCTCTCGCGGTGGGCTATTTCCCGGCGTATGAGCGCGGACTTTCGACGCAAGATTACTGGTGGATGGCGATTGCCGCCGCGCTTTTGTTGTTCCTGTCCATTGTGGTTCACGAATTCGCGCACTCCGTGGTCGCGCGGCGCAACGGATTGCCGATGCAGGGAATCACGCTGTTCGTTTTCGGCGGCGTCGCGGAAATGGGCGGAGAGCCGGCCGCGCCGGGCGTCGAATTCTGGATGGCCGTCGCCGGTCCCTTGACCAGCGTGGCGATCGGCGCCATCGCCTATGGAATTTATCGGGCGACCAACGGAATCTGGCCGGCGCCGGTCACCGGCGTCATTCATTATCTCGGCTGGATCAACTGGCTGCTGGCGGCGTTCAACTCGATTCCGGCGTTTCCACTCGATGGTGGCCGCGTGCTGCGCTCGGCGATCTGGCATTCCACGCGAAATCTGGATCGCGCGACGCGCATCGCTGCGGGGATCGGAGAAGGATTCGGCGCGCTACTGATGGCGCTCGGCATCATTTCGTTGTTTTTCGGAAGCTTTGTGAGCGCGGTGTGGTGGTTCGTGCTGGGAATGTTCTTACGCAGCGCGGCCGCGCAATCCTACCAGCAGATGCGCATCCAGGGCGCGCTGGCGCATGAGCCCATCAGCCGCTTCATGCACACCGATTTGATCACCGTGCCGCCCAATATTTCGGTGGAGGATCTCATCGAAAACTACGTCTACCGTTTTCATCACAAAATGTTCCCGGTGGTGAAAGACGAGGCGCATCACCTGGCCGGCTGCATCAGCACCGAGCAGTTGAAAAACATCCCGCGCGAGGAGTGGCGCCAGCACAGCGTGCAGGAGCTGATGCGCCCCTGCTCGCTTGATAACACGGTCACGCCGGACACCAACGCGGTTTCCGCGCTTTCCAAGATGCGTCAATCCGGGTTGACGCGATTGCTGGTGGTGGATAAGGACCGCCTGCTCGCCATCGTCACGCTGCGCGACCTGCTCGATTTCTTGAGTCTGAAGCTGGACCTGGAGGGCGGAGCGCGCCGCTGAGGCGGCGCGCGCCCGCTGCCCATTTTTTGTGGACTATCGCCGGGCGCGGATCCGTTCCCCAAGCTGCCCCTCGCTGCAATCGTGAGATCTCCAGCTTCTTGTAGTCGCGATAGGTGTCCGTGGTGGACGAATTGCGGCTCCAGAAAAGCACGGAAGCGACGACCTTCATTTCGAAGCGCTGGGGTTGCCAGGTCTCCGCGCTCACCGGCTCCTTGACCAGCACGAATCGCGTCCCCGGATCGACGCGGGCGAGGAATCCGGCGAAGCTGACGGTGCGGATGACTTCTGCCTCCACCTTCGCCCAGTGAAATTGCGCCCTATCGATCCACATTTTGCCGCGCATTCCCAGCAGGACTTTCGCCTCACGATTGACGGGCCGGTAATCCGGCCTGGGTTCGGCGCTGAGCACGTAACACGGATGGCCGTTGACGTCTCCCTCGCCGATCAGATGAAACGTGAACGCGACGGCCATCTGCGTCATCAAAAACTGGTCGTGTTCGCGGTCTTTCTGGTATTTATCGATGCGCTCCCTGCGCTCGCCGGGCGTTTCCGAGCGCCGCCTCGCCAGTTCGCGCCTTTCCTTGTCCTCCTCCTGGCGTTCGCGCGCCTGGGAAAGGGGCGTCCCGTCGATCGCGATCAGGCGGCGATACGGCGTGCCGTCCATGCCGACGACTGCATACGTCCGATCCGTCACCTGGCCGTTTTTCCTGTCGATTTCGCGCTCCTGGTGCTCGAACGACGGACCCGCGTCCCAGTCGTGTTGATTGACCGTGACCGACCGGCGCACGATCTCTTGCGCCGTCAATTGCGTGCCGGCGTGCAGAGTTACGGCAAAAACCAATGCGGCGATGAAAAGGGGCAGCATCGCGCCTCGAAAGGCAGTCCCTATGTGGTAGACGCGCGGCGCAGGCTTACCGCTACTCGGGTGTTCCGGGATGTGTGCTCAGCCGGTGCGCGATCATCCAATGCGGCGCGCCCGGGCGGAAACTTCAGATGGAGGAGACAGCCGGCAAGACCGGCTGTCCCGCGCGGCTACGCGAAGTTCTTGACGAAGGCTTCCTGGAATTTCTTCATTTCCTCGGCCGTGCCGACGGAAACGCGAATGTAGGTCGGCATGCTCGGCCACGGACGACCGACGTAAACCAGGTCCTTTTGCAGCTTGGTGCGAGCGTCGCGGCTGGGTATGCGCGTATCGACCATGAACTTGTTCGATACCGACGGCACCACCTTGAAGCCCTTCTTTTCGAGGAAGGCGATGGTGGTGTCGCGAACATCGGCGTTGATCTTTTTGCGCTGCGGGATCACTTCCCTGGACTTGAGCGCAGCCATCGCGCCGGTCACGCTGGTCACCGGGTTCCAGTTGATGCCGAACCCGCGGGTCTTCTTGATCAGATCCGGACGCCCGATGGCGACGCCCGCGCGCAGGCCGGCCATTCCGTAGAGCTTGGAGAACGTCCGCAGGATGATAACGTCTTTATCCTGCTGCACCAAGTGCATCGACGTGTACTCGTCCTTGCCCGCGAAATGGATGTAGGCTTCGTCGACCAGCACGACCGAACCTTCGGGCTTGTTGGCCACCAGCCAGTCGATATCTTCCTTCCTGGTCATGGTTCCGGTGGGATT
>JASHWA010000048.1 GCA_030044325.1 Bryobacteraceae bacterium | reverse complement strand
ACATCCGCTACGCCGATCCCGGGCCGCTGTTCCGCATCGTCGAACGCGTGCGCAGGATTTTCGATCTCGGCGCCGATCCGGCGGAAATCGACGGTACGCTCAAACGCGATCCGCGGTTGAAATCGCTGATTCGGGAGCGGCCGGGCGTGCGCGTGCCGGGCTGCTGGGACCCGTTCGAGCTGTCGGTTCGCGCGATTCTGGGCCAGCAGATCAGCGTGAAGGGCGCATCCACGCTTGCGGGCCGCGTGGCCGAAAAATACGGCGTGGCGTGCGAGGGCGGACGGCTGTTTCCGCCCGCGGAGACGCTCGCCGAAGCGGACCTTGACAGCATCGGGCTGACTACGCAGCGCGCGAAAACCATTCGCGAGCTCGCGCGTGCGGCCGCTGGGGGCGAACTGCGCTTCGATTCGTCGATCGACGCGGAAACATTCGAACAGAAGATCACGCAGATTCCCGGAATCGGCCCGTGGACCGCGCAGTACATCGCCATGCGGCTGGGCGAGCCGGACGCGTTTCCGGCGGGCGATCTGCATCTGCGCCGCGCCGGGCGCGAACCCGAAGCGTGGCGGCCGTGGCGCGCTTACGCGGCATTCTACATCTGGAGAGGATCGAAATGAATTACACCTACCTGGACACTTCCATCGGCAAACTTCTGATCGCGGGCGATGACGACGCCATCCATCGCATCGAATTTCCGAGGCGTGGAAAACCCGCGCGTCCCGAGGCCGGCTGGATTGCCCAGTCGAAAGGCGCGGTGGCCGAATGCGCGCGGCAGCTTCGCGAGTATTTCGACGGGAAACGCACCGCGTTCGATCTTCCGCTCGCGCCCGCGGGCACCGCTTTCCAGCGCAGCGTGTGGCGCGGATTGCAGGAGATCCCCTACGGCGAAACCATCTCCTACGGGGAGCTGGCGCGGCGCATCGGGAATCCGAATGCGTCGCGAGCGGTGGGCGCGGCGAACGGGTCGAATCCGATTCCGATCGTGATTCCGTGCCATCGCGTGATCGGGGCGAACGGAAAACTCACCGGATTCGGCGGGGGATTGCCGACCAAAGAGGCGCTGCTCGCGCTGGAGGCCCGGCAGCTTTCGCTGTAGAGTTCATTGGCCGGCTAAATCTATCCCGCGATGGGGCCGTCGGCGCTCGAAAGCGAGGCGATCATCTGCTCTTTCATCCGCTCCGCGGATTCCACCGCGGAATCGAGCGCGATGCGATACACGATCAATCCCACCATCGCGTCGAACGCCAGGACGCCGAAAAACGCGATCTGCGCGTAATCATCGAAGGCCCAGCGGGCCAGGTAGGCCAGCGCGATGGGCACGAACGCGATGGGATAAATGATCACCAGCATCGCCTGCACGCGTCCGGCGGCCTTGGCGCGAAACTGCGTGGCCGGATTCGCCCCGCGCGCCTGGCGCACGGAAAGCATGTTGCCCGCGGCCAGCAGAAAAATGGTGACCACGGCGGCCACCGAGTACGCCTCGGCGATTTTCTGCGCGGTGACCACGGTGCGCAGGAGCAGGCACATGGCCGTGACCGCCAGAATCTCGATGGCGATGAAGAAAATCGCGCTGAGATTTTTGCCGATCAGGACGCGGGAAAATTTGACCGGCGCGAGAAAATAAATCTGGGCGGCGGAGCGGTCAAACCCGAAGGAATTCCAGAAACACGATTCGCTCAGCAGCAGCAGCGAATAGACGCTGACCGCGGTCAGATAATTTCCGCCCAAGACCGAATTCGAGACGCCGCCGCGGCCCATCGACATGGGGAACAGCATGACCAGGCCGAAGGTGAATCCCATGAGAAACACGAGCCGGAAGCGCGGCGAGCGCGCGAGCATGCGGATTTCTTTTTCGACCAGCGCGGCCATCGGATCGGAAAAAAGCGCCGAGGGCAGGCGGAAAAACCTTTCGGCCAGGCTCTCGCGCGGACGCGGGCGGGTGTCGCGAGCGGCGGCCGCTTCGGTATCGAACGACAGCGTACGCGAGAACTGCCAGCGCCCGAACAGGCCCGCCACGATGGTCCACAGGATCAGCACCAGGGAGGAGTTCAGCACGTCGATGCCCTGCGCGAGATTGGCCGCGGCGCTCCAGGGCCAGCCCTGCCAGGTGTCGCCCGAAAACACCAGGCGGGCCGCGCCGCTCGGATGGCCGGCCGGAGCTCCGTGCGCGATTCCGCGCCCGATTCCGTGTAGAGATGCGCGCGTGAACAGGAGCTGCGGCAGCGTCATGCCCATCACCATCAGGAACACGACGATTTCGCGAATGCGTTTTCGCGCCATGGCCCGCATCAGCAGATCGCGCAGCCCCACGGCCATAAAGAGGTTGAACAGGATATACGGCGCCACGGCGAGCGCGCAGAATTTGGGCACCGCGGGATTGAACAACAGGCCGAAGGCGACCGCGGTGAGCAGCAGCATCATTTCGATCCCGGCGGTGACGCGGAGCATCACTTCGATCGAAAACATCTGCGAAACGGGGATGGGATAGACTTGCAGCTTGCGCAGATCGAGCGACGCGCCGGTGGCGGCCATCAGCAGCGGCACCACCTGCCAGTACAGAAAAACGATCAGCAGCGCACCGGGGAGCGCGACGCGGAGAAAGCCGAGGTTGGACGGACTGGCGATCAGGCGCGCGGCCGCGATCGACACGATCACCCACATTCCATACCAGACGATGCCGATGAGCGCGGTCCACCCGGCGCCGCCGCGGGGCTGGAAGTTGCGAAGGGTGCGCCACTGCGCCCACAAAATCGCGCGCGCCTGCGTCATAACCAGTCGAGCGTCTCCCCGGAACGGTCCACGCCCACCGCGCGCACGAAGGCGTCTTCCAGCGTTTCGGAGCCTTCGCGCAACTCCGCCATGGAGCCGTCGCGCACCACGCGGCCTTCATTGATGATGGCCACGCGATCGCATAACCGCTCCACCACTTCGAGCACATGCGAAGTGAGAAAAATGGTCGCCCCGTGGCGCACCTGCTCGAGCAGAATGTCCTTCATCAGCCGCGCGCCGACGGCGTCCACGCCCTCAAACGGCTCGTCCATCAGGTATAACTGCGGCCGGTGAATCAGCGCGGCGGCCATGGCCACGCGCTTGCGCATGCCTTTGGAGTACTCGTTGATCAGCTTGCGGCCGTTGCCGCCGAGCTCGAACAGGTCCATCAGCTCGCAAGCGCGCTCGCGCGCGACGGCGCGGTCGAGGCCGTAGATACGGCCGACGAATTCGATGAACTCGCCGCCGGTGAGATGATCGAACAGCAGCGACTCGTCGGGAACCAGGCCGATGAGCTGCTTGATTTCGAGAGCGTGCCCGGGCATCGGCAGGCCCAGGAGCGAAATGCTTCCCGAGGTGGGCGGGGCCAGGCCCATGAGCATTTTGATGGTGGTGGTTTTGCCGGCGCCGTTGGGCCCGAGAAATCCGAAAAAGCAGCCGCGCGGAACGGTGAGAGTCAGTCCATCCACGGCGGCTTTTTCGCCGTACAGCTTGCGAAGGTTAGTAACCTCAATCGCGGGGGACAGATCGGACATGCGTTCTATCCATGTTAGCGAAAAGCGCGTCAGCCGCCCAATCTTAAGACCGGCTTAATAGGAACAGCTTACCGGCTCATATTCCGCGGGTTCCGCGGATTCAGGCGCGGGCGGATCGACGGAGATCACGGACCATCCTTCATGGAGCGTGGCCAGCAGGCGCGCGACTTCCTCAAGCGGAGCGCCGGACTGCTGCGCGTTGGCTTCCAGCAGCCGGTCGGTCATGTACGCGTAGAGCCGCGCGAGCGATTTCGCGACATCGCCGCCGTTTTCGCGATCGAGCGAGCGCAGCAGTTCATGCAGGATGCGCAGAGCGCGCGTGATTTCGCGCGACCGCTCCCGGATCGCGCCGTCGCGCAGGTGCGCACGGGCCGAGCTGACCGCGTCGATCGCGCCGCGATACAGCATCCGCACCAGTTTCAGCGGATCGGCGCTCATCACTTCATAACGCAGGTACTGATCGTATGTTTTGCGGTTCATTCCTTTGATCTTTTCGGCAATATGCGGGTGGATATTGCGGAATTTCACAAGCCCCGGGCGGACGGCGCTACGTATCGGCCCGGGAGCGGGAAGTATGAGCGCGTTATTTCCGTCGTTTCTTGAAAAACACGTCGCGGGACTTGGCCGTGGAGATGACTGCCAGGAACATGACCAGCAGCGCGACCAGCGTGGCCACCGAACCGATCACCAGATAATCCGACTCTTTGAGCGGGCCGGGCATTACGTTCAGCATGATGGCGGCGACGATTACGAACACGCATAGCGCGCCGAGCGAGAGCAGCCACAGGCGCGGCATCAGCGGCCGATCTCCCTGTCTTTCGCCCGGCCGAGGAGGGCTTCGAGCAGCCCGGGATGGCCGTCCAGGGGTACAGTGGCGCGGACGGCGAGATCGGGATGGGCGCGCGAAATCCGGGCAAGCAGTTCCGGAAGATCGCGTTCGAGATGCAGGCCCGCAGTCAAGAAGTACGGGATGACGACGATTTCGGCTGCCCCGCGCGCGGCAAGGCGGGCGGCGGCTTCGACCAGATCGGGACGGCCGCCGCCCAGAAACGCGGTTTCATACAGCGCCCAGCCGCCGCGGCGCGCGGCTTCGGCGGCGACGTTGCGAACCGCGTGGTTGGCCGATTCGACGCTCGATCCGTGCGCGAACACGATGTAGGCGATCATACGGCGACGGAGGAAGGAGCGGGGAACGAGGTCCGCAGCGAGTCCGCGAAGGCGCGTCCACGGCGCCGGCCGTTGTTGTAGGAAAGCTCCAGGCGCTGGAGGAACACGAGAACTTTGAGCACGTCGGCGTCGCGCAGAGTATGCATTCCACTCTCCTCGGCCAGGCGCTGGTGCAGTTGCTCGATCGAGCCGCGCAGCTCGTCCTGAATCGCCGCGGCGTAGGGATTCTGGGGGCGGGTTTCGTAGATCAAGCCGGATTCGCGTGTGCGATAGGTGCGGATGATGGCGTCGAGCGCCTGGCGCGCGTCGCAATCGATGGCGTGCTGCTTTTCAATCGCGGCGCTGAGCGCGGCGGCAAGCCACATCACCACGTGCTGATGTTGTTCGAGGAATTCCTCGGCCACGCGAATGTCGCGGTTGGGTAGAGCTTCTTCCGCAATCATGTTGGGACGCTCGTGTTTGCGCGAGGCTTGTAAGTGCTCGCAGGTGAGCGGGCAATCGACCGTGTTTTCGCGTTCGGTGCCGCAGCACACCGCGCAGATATCGCCACTGACGCCGGGACAATAGCGCCTGGCGCGCCGCTTCGAACAGATCTTGCAGGGAACGCTCACTTCGGCTTGTTACTTTCATCCTACGGCGTTTGAGGCCGCCGTGGGACAGCCGGTCGGTTTTAGGCGGCTGTCCCGCGCGCGTTGCGACCTCAACGCACGTGCGTTCCGCAGACGGCTTTTTTTTGCGCCAGGCGGCGGGCTGGTTTTCCGCCGCGCTCAGCGACAGGCT
>JASHWA010000466.1 GCA_030044325.1 Bryobacteraceae bacterium | reverse complement strand
AGCGACGCGGCTAGGCCGGCCCGCCGCGGAGGAGGTATTCCTGTGAGAGCTGGGAGCTAAGCTAGGGCGCAATCTGTTGCCCGGCAAGCCCGGAAGACCAAGGAAGTCAGTCGTTTCAGCCGCAATCACGGACGCCCGGCTCTCGCTGGAGAACTCCGCGTAATTAGGAAATGCTACGGACGCCCCGAATTTTTCCCCCCGTGACCTTCCTTTTTTCCGCTATCAGCTTCTGGCTGGGCGCCTGGTGGGCGAAACGACTTCGGGTACCCGCGGCCACGGCATACATCATCGGGAATGTGATCCTGCTGATCGCCGCGCTCGCGGAGTTCAATGACTGGGTGCAGGCTTCGGTGCAGCCCGAACGACAGGCGAGTGTGACCGCGACGGGTGTATCCATCCTGATGGCGCTGTATGCGGTAACGCTGGTCGCGATCGGCGTCGCGCGTGGGAGCGCGCTCGACCGGATTCTCGGTCTGGGGCTGCTGGGGCTGGTGATCGTGAAAGTCTACCTGATAGATGTCTGGCAGGCCAGCCATCTTTTTCGCACGGCGGCTTTTGTTTCGCTCGGTGTGCTGCTGCTGCTCACTTCGTATTTGTACTCGCGCTTCCGCGGCGCGATTGAGAACTGGTGGAAAAACGAAGAAGCTCGCAAGTATTGAAATATCTTCCGCAGAGGAACGCGGGCAAGGCCGTACGCATACAAGATCATGGCAGGCGATGCGCTATGCACACGGCGGGCGCAACACGCTCTTAGATGTTACGCTTTCGACCGCGCCGAACGCCGCCCGCGTGATCGCCAGCCGATTTTCTCGGAAGGCCACAGAGATTTGGGAAGGCGGATTCGATCGCGTTATAATCTGTGCTCGTGAAACTGGATCGGGAACGGGAAATTTACGAGCGGGACGGCGTCGTTTGCGTACGGCAGGCGTTCTCGAAGGAGTGGCTGGATTTTCTGGCCGGCGCGATAGAACAGTTGATGGCGGCGCCGGACGCGCTGGCGGAGGACTACACCCGGAAAGGCGAAAACGGGCGGTTCTTCGGCGATCTCGAAATGGCGCTTCGAATCGACGCGTTTCGCCGTTTCGTTCACCAATCGCCTGCCGCCGAACTCGCCGGACTGATTATGGGCGCCGCGCGGGTGAACTTCTTTTACGACCAGTTGCTGGTCAAAGAGCCGGGAACGGAGTCCCGGACGCCGTGGCATCAGGATCAGCCATATTGGGCGGTCAGCGGGTATCAGGTTTGTTCGGTCTGGCTGCCGCTCGATCCGGTTCCTTTGGGGGTTTGTCCGGAGTACATTCGCGGCAGCCATCACTGGCAGGAATTCAGTCCGTATCATTTTTCGGATGGCAGTCCCTATCGGGACACGGGGCTGCCGTTGCTGCCGGACATCGAATCGGAACGCGACCGGTACGACATCGTTCGATTTGAACTGTCCCCGGGCGACTGCCTGGTATTTCAAGGCATGATCGTGCACGGCGCTCCTGGAAATCGCGGTACGCATCGCCGCCGCGCCCTCTCGACCCGCTGGACCGGCGACGACGCGCGCTACTCGAAACGCCGGGGCGAAGTCGCCATTCCCACACAAGATCCGGGACTGAATCATGGCGACATACTGGACAGCGAGCGCTTCCCCGTGGTCTGGCGGGCTTGCGGCCAGAATGATCCATAAAATGCCGGACTGCTGCGGTTTGTACAACCTATGGCGCGGGTGAAGCGAGTGCCGTGAAAGGCCCCTGGCCCGGTGTCCGGAAGGTGGTCCCATCAACAAAATTCAGGAGCACGTTATCCGCGCCGATGCCGCCCGTTTCGACAATCTGACCGGAATTGAGCTGCATTCCACCGGTGATGTTGATGATCACATCTGTGCCGGGCGCGCCGTTGATCGTCAAGGTGCCGCTGCCCAAATCCAGATTGCCGTTCACGTCTACGACAAATGTCGACGCGGTCGCGTCGATTGTCGTGCTTCCGTCGATACCGCTGAGCGTCATATTCGCCACCAGTTCATCGAAGTCAGTGCTCGCGTTGGCCGCGTCCGTCCACGCCTGGTTCAAGAAGGTGCTCTCGTCGGTATACACAGTCGCGGTAAGCTGCGTGGTGTCGTTGACAGCGGCGCTGTCGCCAAGATAGAGACTTCCGTTGATCGCCTCGCGACCGCCAGACGCGTTGGGCTGGGCGGAGGATGAACCGTCGTAGCCGACATTTCCATCGGTGGCGCCGGGTCCGTTAAGAGCGAAATCGGTCGTGCCCGGACCCACAAGAGTGGCCCAGTTCGATGGCCCTGCCGGACCGAAGTCGTTCCGGATCGTCCCACCCGAGCATCGGCCGGCCCCTACCAGCATGGTCAAGAGCGTCACAAGAATGCCCGAAAGCAGCGTTCTGCCGGCCCAACAGGCGTAGGATTTGCGCGCGTTTGCCATGGCGCAATTCTGCGAAGCTTGCGCGTTTGCGGAAATCCGTCTTCAGTTCCGGTTGTAAGGCATTCTGTACTGGAACTCCGGCGGGACACGATTCTGGCACCAGAGCCGGTGGAAAAAAGAAACTTTGGTACGGGCTTCAAATGAGTCCGCTCCTCTATTGCGACCGGCGAGCCTCAAGCGGCACGATAACTTGCACGATCATTGCTCATGGACCAGCGTGAACCTCGTTTCCCGGTAAGTGCGCCTATCCGCGTGATCTCATTGCGCCTTCCGGCGGACAGCGTGGAGGCGCGGCTCATCGACATTTCCGCGACGGGATTTCGATTCCAGAGCCGTGAGAGCCTCGACGAGGAAAGTGTCACGGGCATCGAGATAGATGACCGCCTGATCCTGGTTCGAATCTGCCGTCGCGAGTCACGGGGCGGCAACTTCGCATTCGGCGCGCGCCGCTTAAAAGAAATAGCAAAGGACGAGGCGCCCGGCGATCCCGCGGAGCTCGTCTTGAAAATGGCGGGAACTGACAGCCCGCCATCCATTTCGCCTGTAGGCGATTCGGAGAAAAGCGAGCCGTGCGCAAGCAGCTCGCCGGATGTCGAGGAGGCGGCCACAGGGTCCGGTGGGTTCGGACCGGCGATTCAGACGCTGAAACGGCCGGTTCCGGCACCGAAACCCGCCGTCGCGGCCGAAACGAAGGCCGTCAGGTCCATACATTCTTTCAGGCCGACGCCGGCGGCCGCGGCGGAAGCGGCGCGATGGCGGAGGAAGGCGTCGCCGCTCCATGACCTTTTCGCAACTCATCCCCGGATGGCCCCGCTTGTTAGCCGCGGCGTCGCTTCGAAGCCCATTCCAGCTCCCCAAACTCCGTCGATTCCCCGAGCGCACATGGCGTTTGCGCGTCTGGAGGCGGGCTGGAAGCTGGTCATTGGCCTTGCCTGGTTCACGTTGCTCGCCGGGACCGCCACGATATTTCTGGCGCTCAGCCCAAGCTTTCGAGCAATTCGCGAAATGCCGCCGGCCGGCTCGCCCGCACCAAGAGCCGCGCCCGCCCAAGTCGCGCCGCCCGATACACAGGCGGACCCTCTGAGAGCGTCCCGTCCACAACCGGTGGACGCAAAGTCTGCTTTTTCGCGATCGCCAGCGCTCCAATATGTAAGGCTTGAAGGGCTGGGAAAAACGTCGGCCACCATAACCATCGATGGCCGTCCGTACTTCAACGGCCGTTTGGGGGCTGGCGTGGTCCGCGCCTTCGAATTTGAGAAAGCGTCGACGATGGCCTTCTCCAACGGAAAAAACGTCAGGCTCCTGGTAAACGGATATCCCGTGCCCCTCGGGGAGGGGCAATCTAAACTAGAACTCGCCGCCGTCCCAAAGCGACGCTATTAGAAAAGGATCGAGTGGCCGCGCTGCGCCGTGCCGCGATCCTCAAGCTCCCGCTTGTCGCACCCGTTAAATCGGGGCATCCTGGCCGTTTTTTCGATGGAGGGATGGAGAACGCTCGTGCCGGCCCTACGCTCGCGAACGAGTTCGCCGCGCAACGCGATCGCATCGGGCTGCGTGGAACGGCTCCGCCTGGTGCACGGAGAACTGCACATCCGCTCGGAGCCTGGAGAAGGAGCCGTGGTAACGGCGTTCGTTCCGCTGGGCACGCAGACCAGATCCTCGAAATACGTAAACCAGAGGGTGGCGAGCATCACCGATCGAAATACCCAGATTCGTCGAGATCTGCGCCTTCGTGGTATGATTGGTTGATCAGTACTTCGGCATCTTCGCATCAGTCCGGTAATTACCGCCTCGTCCGATCCTGCCCCGATCCATCGAATTTCAACATTTAAAGGAAACAAGTGAAAAACGTTTTTGTAGGAAATCTCAGTTATGGGGCAACGGAACAATCCATCCGAGCAGCCTTCGAGGCGTATGGCGCCGTCGATCGCGTAAACATCATCACCGATCGCGACACTGGCCAGTCCAAAGGGTTCGCCTTTGTCGAAATGAGCGACAGCGCTGCAGCGGACCGAGCTATCGCGGAGCTGAACGGCGCCGAACTGGATGGCCGCGCTCTCAATGTGAACGAAGCCCGGCCCAAGGGTGAACGCGGCGGGGGCGGCGGATTTCGGCCACGCGGTAACGGCGGCTCGCGAAATCGCTGGTAGCCAGGTCCGCAGAGCGCCACTTTTGTAATTGCATGGCACCAACTGCATGGCCGCGCGCTGGACGTCAAAGAAGCGCGTCCAGCGCGCAGGTCGATTGATCGGCATAATCTCTCTTTTAAGGAGCATCCGTGGCAGGCCGGGGACCGCAATCTTTCAAGAAACGACAGAAGGAGCAGCAGCGCAAGGAGAAGCAGCTGGAAAAAGCTGCCAAACGCCTGGCGAGGAAACGCAATGCGCAGCAGCCGGTTCTTCAGTCCGATGCGTCGGGGGGAGAGGACGAGTCGTCCGAAGGTTCTTAAGCTCTGCCATATCAGGGCGAGGAGCGGTCGTGCAATTTGTGTTAGCCGGTTTCCGTCAAGTGGAAAATATCCGTCGGTACTATTTCGATGCGATGGGAGACGATGGTCAGCGACATCGATTCGAGGTTGGCGCCGACCTCAGGTTGGCTCAGCGGTACAAAGTCCCCATACAGGAACTCCCCCTGCTGTGCCGCCGTTTGCTCGAAGGATGCTCAAGACTCAATAAAACCATGTTCACGGAAGACGATATGTCACGGTATGCGGAGCAACGGACGGCGGCAGAGGACGCGAGTTTGGCGAAGCGTCGAGCACATCGCCCGCCGCCTTCCAACCGGGTCGGGCAGGCATGGCGAGACGTGCCGGCTCCAGAAACCAAGAGGTAGGTCGATTGGCTGAGATACGAGTCCACGAAGGGGAAACACTGGAGAGCGCCCTGCGGAGGTTTAAGCGCAAGGTCCTTCAAGAAGACATCATCAAAGAGATCAAGAAGCATTCCTTCTATCTAAAGCCCGGGCAGAAAAAACGCATCAAGTCGAAGCTGGCTCGCAAGCGCAACCGCAAGAAACGATCACAGGATGGAGCCACGGACGCGCGCGCCACGGCGCCTGGTCCCTGGCGATCTTAGGGCACCGGCGCCGGCCGAATGGGGATCGCGGAGACCGCTAGCCGGCGCACCTGCGTCGTCGCACCCACCCGACTCGAGTGGACTCCCGAGAAGAGATTAAAGAACAATTGAGCGGCTAAGTGTTTGAAACGTTTGGTCGGGCCGCCGGGATTTGAACCCGGGACCTCTTGCACCCCAAGCAAGCGCGCTAGCCAGGCTGCGCCACGGCCCGATCGATCAGTGAGTTACCAGCCGGCAAGGAAATCTGTCTCTTGCTCTTGAAAGAGTCTCGCCCAAAAGCGCTTGCGTGATACAAATACGCGTTCAAGCGAGTTCGCTCCCGTCCTTGCCTTTCCCTACGAGTCTACCACGGCGCTGAAAGTTGCCGTCATTTCGCACATCGCTTGCAATGAACGCCGCGCGTCGCGTTACCGGCGACTTCGTTCAGGGTCGCGACGCGCGGGAGCATGGCGCTGATCAGCCGATCGACACCACGGGAGCGTGATTCACTCGCGATCGATGAAGTTCTGTACCCTGGTTTTGTCGGAACCGCATGGGTCAGAAGTTCGCGGCATATTTCCAGTTTTTGGGGCGGGCTTTAGCTGCGGCGAATTTTCAATCCGCATGTTTTTGGTTCGAACACAGGCTGCAGGCCTGCCCCACGGCGCCCTGGCGATGTATTAGGAGCTTGTTGAAAGAGGGGACAGACAGCTCTGTCTACGCCCACCGCTCCACACGGTTTCAACGATTTGCGTGTGGGGACAGAGTAGTCTGTCCCCTCTTCAACAAGCTCCTAGCGAATTTCCGGCCATTTGAAGCCGCGAGAGAAAGTTCGAAACGGCTCTAATCGTGCGGAGAATGGAGTCATGAGCAATATCGCCAGGCCGCCTTGCGATGAAGCTGTAATCCTGACCAATCCTGTCGACGATGCGGCGCCCGCCAACGGCGGATGGATTCTCGCTACGACCATTCTCGGTTCGGGCATGGCGTTCATTGACAGCACCGTGGTGAACGTGGCTCTCCCGGCGCTGCAGTCTGCTTTGGGCGCCACGATATCTGAAGTCCAGTGGGTGGTGGAAGCTTACGCTCTGTTTTTGGCGGCGCTGATTCTGGTCGGAGGGGCCGCGGGTGACGTTTACGGCCGCCGCAAGATCTTCACCTCCGGTGTGGCGCTCTTCTCGTTGGCTTCGGCCTGGTGCGGATTGGCCCCCGATATCCGACAGTTGATTCTGGCGCGAGCTCTCGAAGGAGTGGGAGGCGCGCTGTTGGTTCCGGGGAGCCTGACTCTGGTCAGCGCAAATTTCGAGCACAACCGGCGAGGCCGTGCGATCGGCACCTGGTCCGGATTCACGTCGATCACCACGGCGATCGGTCCGGTGCTCGGGGGATGGCTGATTCAGCACGGCTCGTGGCGATGGGCTTTTTTTATTAACGTTCCGCTGGGCGTGATCGTGCTCGCATTGGCGTTATGGAAAGTTCCGGAGAGCAGAGGCGCAAATCGCGGAAGGCAGCCGGATTGGGTGGGCGGGTTACTGGCTGCACTCGGCTTCGGCGGCGTCGTGTACGCTCTGATTGAATTGACGGTGGTTCCTGGAATGGTTGGGGCTGTGGCGCTGATGGGATTCGTTTATTGGGAACACCACTCGTCTGCTCCCATGGTTCCTTTCGCGGTGTTTCGGGTGAGTAATTTCACCGGGGCGAATCTTCTCACGCTGTTTCTTTATGCGGCGCTCGGCGGCGTTCTGTTCTTTCTTCCGTTGAACCTCATTCAGGTGCAAGGATACTCGCCGACCGAGGCGGGGGCCGCGCTGCTTCCGATTGTCCTGCTCATGTTCCTGTTATCGCGCTGGTCCGGCGGACTTCTGGACCGCTGCGGAGCCAAGCTGCCTCTGGTAGGCGGCCCGCTGATCGCCAGCGCCGGCTTTGCATTGCTTGCGACACCTCCCATGGGGAGTTCTTACTGGACTGCCTTTTTCCCGGGACTGTTGATCCTGGGCCTGGGGATGGCCGTGAGCGTTGCCCCGTTGACAACGACGGTCACGAACTCCGTAAACGAGGATCTCGCCGG
>JASHWA010000465.1 GCA_030044325.1 Bryobacteraceae bacterium | reverse complement strand
ACGCCGGGCACGTTCATTCTGAGCAGCGCCATGGCCGCGCCGGGGATGGTCTTGTCGCACGCCACCAGCGCGACGATGCCGTCGAACATATGGCCGCGCGCGACCAGCTCGATCGAATCGGCGATGATCTCGCGGCTCACCAGCGACGCCTTCATTCCTTCGGTGCCCATGGTGACGCCGTCGCTGATGGCGATGGTGTTGAACTCCATGGGCGTCCCGCCGGCGGCGCGGACGCCGGCTTTGACGTGCGCAGCAAGCTCGCGGAGATTGAAGTTGCACGGCATCGTCTCGATCCAGGTGTTGGCGACGCCGATGATGGGTTTTTTCAGATCTTCGTCGGTAAAGCCGATGGCTTTGAGCATGGCGCGAGCGGGCGCGCGGTCGCGGCCCTGGGTAATCGTGTAGCTGTGGAGTTTCATGGGAAGCTAACATAGTAGCTGGTTCGAGGGTAGCTGGTTCGAGACGACGACTGCCGATGTAGGCGCCGCGTGCAGAGCCTGATCCGTCTTCCCCGGTGGGGAGGGTCGTTGAGTAGCTTTTTTACATACCTTTAGCCATAAAACCACCCCTGGTTCGTCATACAATTAGAAGTGACCCGTTCGCGGAACTTTTGTGTGCGAAAGGTCGTCGTAAATAGTTGGGAGATCCCCGGCCTTGAAACTTAAGTGGAAGATAATCCTGTTCATATTCCTGCCGCTGGCGATTGCCGGCGGCATTTACGCGGCTCGACAATGGTCGCAGCGCGACTTGATAACGGTGCAGACGGGGAACGTGATCCGCACCGACCTCACCTCCGTCGTGTCCGCGTCGGGCGAGATTAAACCCCGCAATTACATCAACATCGGAGCGAACGCGCAGGGCCGGCTGGTAGAGCTTTTGGTGAAGGAAGGGGATCACGTTCGCAAAAATCAGGTGGTCGCGCGCATCGAGCACGTGCAGGCCGCCGCCGACGTGCAGGCGCAAAAAGCGATGGTCGCGAGCTCGGAAGCCGACTCGGCGGCTGCCGAAGATAGCCTGAAAGCGGCGGATGCCGCGATCGAGACTCAGGAAGCTACGCTCGCGCGCTTCCGCACTCAGGCTGCGCAGGCCAAGCTGCTGCTGGATAATTCCGAAAAGCTATACCATTACAACCTGATTGCAAAACAGGATTACGATCAGAAAAAGGCCGATTACGATTCGGCAGTGGCCAGCGTTCACGAAAATGAAGCGCGCCTGGAACAGATGCGTGTGCAGCGGCAGCAGACCGCGGCGCAGCTCAACTCCCAGCAGCGGCACGTCGCGCAGGTGGAAGCGGGATTGACGCGAATCGAAGACGTGCTGGCGAAATACGACGCGCTCGCGCCTTTAGACGGCGTGGTGACGGATCTGCCCGTACGGGTGGGCGAAACCGTGGTGCCCGGCGTGCAGAATTCGGCCGCATCGACCATCATGACCATCGCCGATATGTCGCTGATCACCGCGGAAGTGAAAGTGGATGAAACCGACATTGTCAGCGTTCAATTGAACCAGCGGGCCAACATCAGCATCGACGCGATGCCCAATCGCACTTTCACCGGGAAGGTGATCGAGATCGGCAACACGGCGATCTTGCGCTCCACCGGACTGGCCGCTTCGCAGAGCGCGACCTCCAGCCAGGAAGCCAAAGATTTTAAAGTCACCATCGCGCTCGATTCGCCGCCGGAAGACATACGGCCGGGGCTCTCGTGCACGGCGAAAATCATTACCGCGACGCGGCACAACGTGCTCTCGATTCCGATTCAGGCTCTGACCGTCCGCAGGAAGATCGATCTCGAGCCGGCCAAGGACGGCGTGCAGGCATCCACGGAAATGATGAACGATAAATCGCTCACGCAGGAAATGCAGGGCGTGTTCGTGGTAAACAACGGCGTGGCGCAATTCCGCAAGGTGGACACGGGGATTACGGGCGCCACCGATATCGAGGTCTTAAATGGCCTCAACGACAGCGACACGATCATCACGGGAAGCTATAAAGCGATCCGCACCATCCGCAACGCCGCGCGCGTCAAGATCGATAACCACATGCCCGTGATGCCCACGCAAAGCTGACGGTAGACAACCAAAATGGCGACGGCAGTTCTTGAAAAAACCTCGCGCGGAGAGCAGTTGAAGCGTGACGGCATCATCATCCGCACCTGGGATCTGCAGAAAATTTACGTGATGGGCGACCAGGAGATCCACGCGGTATCGGGCATCGATATCGAAATCCGGAGAGGCGAATACGTCGCCATCATGGGACCTTCGGGATCGGGAAAATCCACGCTGATGAACCTGATCGGGTGCCTGGATACGCCCAGCTCGGGCGAATATTACCTCGCCGGCAATCTGGTCAGCGAAATGGACGACGACGAGCTGGCGCGCATCCGGAATAAGGAAATCGGCTTCGTTTTCCAGACGTTCAACCTGCTCGCGCGCGCCACGGCGCTGCACAACGTGGAGCTGCCGCTGATCTATGCGGGCCTGTCGCACAAGGAACGCGAGGCGAAAGCCAAGGGCGCGCTCCGAGCCGTCGATCTGGAGCCGCGCATGATGCACAAACCGAGCGAGCTTTCAGGCGGCCAGCGCCAGCGCGTGGCCATCGCGCGCGCCCTGGTGAACGATCCGTCCATTCTGCTTGCGGACGAGCCCACCGGCGCTCTCGACACGGCGACCGGCAGCGAAATCATGGGCCTGTTCGAGCGGCTGCACCAGCAGGGCAACACCATCGTGCTGGTGACGCACGAGCACGACATCGCCATGCACGCCCACCGCGTGATCCACATTCGCGACGGAAAAGTGGAGCGCGACGAAAAGATCCGCTAAGCGCCCGCGGAGAGAATGGCGCTGGCCTCGTCCGCGTCGTCCTCGCGAACCAGGATTTTGTATCCTCCGCTCGCCCAGGCGACGTGCGGCCGCATGCCACCGACCGAGTCGGCTTGAATCATGGACGCAATGCCGGCCGATTCGAGAGCGCTCTTGGCCTGCTCCGCTTCCGCGGCCGTTCCGAACGCGCGAATCACCACAAGATTTGCCTCGTGCATCGACTCCATTCTAGCGCGCCATTTTTGAGCCGTCGCCGCACCCGGCATGCTATATTTACAGTCGTAGCTTTGGAAAACGGGCGGCTAGCTCAGTTGGGAGAGCACCGCGTTCGCAACGCGGGGGTCGTGGGTTCGAGTCCCATGCCGTCCACCAAATCACGCCGGTCCGTTGCGAGCCGCGCCAGCAATGGCGCGGGTTTTGCACACTCGTTGGGAAGCCGATCACGACTCTTTGCCTGTGTGAGAAATCTCTCGCTCAAAACGCACCATAATCGAGACAGCGTGGGCTTGAGCGAGGAGGACAAGCGCTGGATATCCGAGCAATTGGAATCCGCTGAGACGAAGCTTCTAACGGCATTCCATCCGTGGGCATCGCCTGTGGATACGCGTTCGCGGGCGCATATGGCCGCGATCCGGGCGCTTGATGTGGAACAGGAAGTGCTGCGCGACCGCATCGACAAACTCGAGGGCGGGCCACCGGCCTCGCTTTCTTGCCGGCGTGTGGCGGAGAATTCTTTATCGCACGCAGAACGCGCGGCCTGACGGCCCGCGCCTCACATCGCTGTAGTAACAATTCCTGCGCGACAGGACACTAACCGAAAATCAAACCCTCCGGCAGCTCTTCGCCGAAAACTTTGCCCATCGCCGCGAGCTGATCGGCTGGTTCGGATTCGATATCGGCTTCGGGGAACGCGCGGCGCACCAGGTCGAGCGTGGACGCGGTCACATCGCGCGTCGCGTCGCCGGTGTGGCGAGCCATGGCCGCGACCGCGTCTTGGGCTTTCGAAATTTTGATCACCGATTCGATCCATCGCGTGGCGGTGGAGGCGGGGACCACCTGGTTGATCGGGCCGTAGAAAAGTTTTCGCGCGCCGATTCGCGCGAGACACCACAAACCGGTGTCGACGAAATCGCCCTTTTTGATGCGCACGATCAGTTCGTCGCCCAACTGCGTTTTGGTCTGGATGGGCAGCAGTTCCAGGCTGGCCGCCGTGCGCCACATTTCGCGCAGCAGGCTCGAATTGACGCGCTGGACTTTTTTTCCGGCGCGCGGCAGCAGCGTGGGCGACAATCTCTGAAAAATATCGGTCTGCTGGTTGCGATTCAAACCTCCGGCGACGCGGCCCCAGAAAATCCACCACTCGATTTCGTTCTGCACCTGATTTCCGAAGGTGAGGCCGCTTGCGTAGACGCGGCGCGCTTGCTCCACGCGATAATCGTCGCCCGGAAATCCGAACCCGGGGCGCAGGCAGAATCCACACAGGTTCAGCCAGCGAAGCTCGTGCGGTGCGCTGCGCTTGCGCCCGTCGGCGACTTCGAGCATGCGGTCGGCGAGCTTGCGGATGGCAGAGACCGGCCACGAATTCCGTCCCAATCCGAGCGCTTGCTCCAGGCGCGCGGGCAGCTGCGCGGGCTCGACCGTGGTTTCAACCAACGCGTCCTGAATCAGACGTTCGGCCGATGCGAGCGCTTCTTCGCTCACCACCGCGGCGGCGCGGCGCGGGACGGTTTGCGCGGCTTTGCGTAATTCGAACTGCAATCGCCAGCGATGCTCGCTCGCCTTCGAATCGGCCCAGATTTCGAGGGTGCCGACTTCGGTCAGCTTCGCGCCGAGCTTTACAGGAATCAGCCGTTCGCCCGTCTTTCCGAAGCGCAGAACGGCATTCAAGGGAGCGTGCAGATGCAGTTCGGTGTCGCCATCCGCGAATTCGACCACGTCGCCGGGGCGATCGTCGGCGCGCGTCCGCGAGCTGTACAGACGAAACGCGACCGGCTTGTTGGTGACGAGCTGCAAATTTCCGGTGTCGAGCTCCACGGTGGATCCTTCTTCGGCGCCGCGCGGGACTAAGCACATGGTTCGCAAGCCGCCGGCTGCGCCACCCAAGCCGATAAAGTACGATCGCGGCAATCCTCCACGCACCAGCAGTCCAGCGCCCGTTTCACGAACGTAGGAATAATATGCCGCGCCCACCGCGACGGCCAGATCGAGATCGCGATTTTCGAAAATCAGCGGGCGCCGGCCGTACCAGTGTTCCATCACATCGGCGGCGCGCTGGCGCAGAATTTCGGGAATGAAAAATCCTCCGTTGAACAGGATTGCGTCCGGCTTCGCGTCGTGGGCGGTTTCGAGGAACGCGGCGAGATGACGAGTGACCGCGGGATCGGCGACATAGGGCAGGCCCAGTTCGCGAAACAGGCTCTTTTCTTCTTCCTTGGGCCGATCGGACACTTCGCAGACCGGCAGAAATCCGTCGAGGGCCAATTCGAGCACTTCGTCGCGCAAAATCTCGGTGCGCAGCGTTCCGCCGACCAGCGCGGAGCCGGCGCCGAGCACCGTCACTTCCACGCTTTTGAGCGCGGGATCGGAAAGCAGGCGCTCTTTGGCCGAGGCGCACTGCCGGCGCAATCCGCTGCGCTGGCGAATGGACAGCGACTTTCCGAGCTTCGCCTCGACCAGCCAAGTCAGCGTCAAATCGAGGTTGTCGCCGCCGAGCAGCAGATGCCTCCCGACGGCGGTGCGCGTGAAATCGACGCGATCGCCGTCGCGCGCCACACGAATCAACGTAAAATCGCTGGTGCCGCCGCCGACGTCGCATACCAGCACGGTCTGCCCGTCGAACAGATGTTTCTGCGACCGCGCAAGATCGTTCGCGATCCAGGAATAAAACGCCGCGGCCGGCTCTTCGAGCAGCGTCAGCTTTTCGATCCCCGCCTCGCGGGCCGCGGCGACGGTCAACTCGCGAGCCTCTTCGTCGAAACTCGCCGGAACGGTGAGCACCACGTTCTGTTCGGCGATGGGCAAGCCGCGATCCTTCGAAAAAGCGTCCACGAGGTGACGCACGATGCGCGTGGAAACTTCCACCGGCGAGAGCACGCGCCCCTGCTCCTGCGCATCCCAGGGCAGAATTTTCGCGGTGCGATCCACTTCCGGATTCGAAAGCCAGCTCTTGGCTGAGTGAACCGACTTGGTCGGAATGAGCGCGCCCTGCTCGCGCGCGTAGACACCGACGTACTCCTGATCGCCGAGAAATAAAAATGATGGCAGCGTGCGCCGCGTCTCGATGCGTCCCTGCGCGACGAATTGCGGAACGTCCAGAACCCGAATCGCCGGAAAATCCGCTTCAGCGGCGTCTACCGGGTCGATATAAGCGAGCGCGGAATTGGTGGTGCCGAGATCGATCCCGACGTTCATTGTTGGAAAGCAGCCTCCGGCATTGTTGGAAAGTAGCCTCCGGCTACTCGACTTCAATCTCCGCTGCTGCGACGATCCTGGTGGGAGATCCCGCGGGCAGGTCGACCTTTTCCGCTTTCCAGCCTTTATGGCGCAGCGTTCCGCCGGGAGCTTTCCCGCTCGCGGGCACGTTTCCGATCAGCTTGAGCGCGGAGGCTTCCGCCGCGTCGCTCTTGACATAGGCGCCTTCCACGCCGTCGATCACCGGCGACAACTGCAAATAGCGCAGCATGGTTTTACGCGCCTGCTCCTGAACGTCGCGCACCGCGGCGCCCACCTGTTCATCGGAGTACGCAGAAATGTCTTCCATCAGGAAATCGACCAGGCGAGCGTCGCGCTGCAGGATGGACAAAATCTGCACCGCGCCGTCCTGTGGTCCGGCCTGAGGACGCGGAGGGGCTACGGGCCGCGGGGTTTCCGCGCGCGCAAATCCGAACGCCTGCGCGATATCCGGAGCCAGTTTGCCGCGAAACAGGATGGAAAAGAAACTTCGAAAGGCGAAAGAGATTCGATTCACTCTTTTGATTCTAACCGGGATGGCTTAACTCCCTCCGGTCGATTGGCCCCGGTGCGCACGAATCGGAAATCAGCCCCCGGCATTACTGGCGGTGCTCGCGAAACGCGGCAGTGATGCGGTGGGGAACGTTCCGATCTCGCAAATACGCGCGCGCTAGCGCGAGATCTTCGAGCGCATCAGGATCCAGATTTTTTCCCAACCGGGGACGCGAATGCGCCGCGCGAGCACGTCATAATCGGACGCCACGATGCGATCGAGCAGCCGCGAATAGATTCCGACGAGCGCGCGCAGCGAGGAGCGGCTGGCAGGCTCGATCATTTCGACCAGCGGAGCCGATTGCTCATAGTACTTCCGCGCGCGCTGCGTTTCGAATGCGAGCATGCGCCGGAAAGCTTCGCCCGGCTCGAAGTTCTTCGCGGAAACTCCGAATTTCCGGAAGTCTTCCCCGGGTAAATACACGCGGCCCTTTTCAGAATCCTCGCGAACGTCACGCAAAATGTTGGTGAGCTGGAACGCAATGCCGCATTTTTCGGCGAGATCGAGAGCGCGGGCATCGGAAAAGCCGAAAATATGGATGATGGTCAGCCCC
>JASHWA010000464.1 GCA_030044325.1 Bryobacteraceae bacterium | reverse complement strand
TGCACCTCACTCACCGGATTGCTGGCCATCTCTCCACTCCCTTTCCAAAATCAACAATGCATCCGCGTCGCGCGCCGCCCAATCCCACAGCGCGCCGCCGCCCGAAAATTTCCATGTCAGGAATTTTTCAATCCACTCGATACTTTGCGCCGAAACCGTCGACTTCGGGCATTCATCCGTCGACGCCCGCCCCCGCGCCCACACAATCCTTCGCTCGCCCCGTCGCGACTCCGGTAAAAATCCGCACCGCCGCCGCTCCTCCAGTCCGCGCCTCCTGCATTCGTCGCATCGCCACGCGGCCTGGTTCGATTGCTGAAAATGGAATGCGACAATCAGTTTTTTCGTTCGTCTTCCGTCAACCCGCACTCGCGCTTGATCCGCGCCAGAACCTCCGCGGCCACCTCTATCGGCCCGCTCTCGATCAGCGTCGCAGCCGTCGCCGCAGCCCCGTCGATCTCCAACCCCTCCACTCCGACCAATCCCCACTCGAGGTACGCCCGATCGATCTCCGCCGCCATCACCGCCGCGTCCATCTTCTCCCGCGCATCTCCCGAAGCATCCAGAAACTCCGCCCGATGTCCGATCTCACGAATCCTCCGCGCCAGTTCGATCCGCCTTCCGAAGCTAACTCTCCGAATCCCGAATCGAACCCCCGCCCGCGTTTCCGACTCGCACCACACCGTGCTCTCATACTTCTCACCCGAACGCGACATAAAGTTCGTTCTCCGCCGTCCCCTGCGCCCGATCGTTCGAGAATTTCCATTGCAACCGCGTCTCGCCGTCGTCATATTCCGGAACCTGCGGCACCATCTGCGGCATGTACGCCCCGAACAACTGCGTCGCCTGCTCGCCCAACTGAAACATCACGCTGATCGGCGTTCGCGACCGCGCCGCCTGGTACAACCCCGCCGTCTGCGCATCCGCCATCTCGAACAGCTCGAAATTCAACTTCACCGACCTCGTCCCCGCCGCGATGCACTGCGCATAATCGCTTCCGAACTCCTTCACTCGAAGATCGACAGCGTTATCGAGCGTCAGCTCCGCCGCCGTCAGCGTCATGAACTCCGCCGGCGTGATCCCCATCCACACCTCGCCCAAGTGCCCCGGCACGATCGTGTAGTCGAACGTCGCAACCGTCGGCTCCGCCGGAAAACTCGACAACCCGCCCTGCCCCGCCTGAAAACTCGCGCTATCCACCAAATCCCGAGCCGGACCCGCAAAATCGAACTCCTGGTAATCCCCGTTCACCTTGATCTTCATCGTGTCCGCCGCCCCGCCCTCGACAATCCGCATCACCGCGTTCGACGGATCCCAGTAATCGAACACGCTCACGCTCGGCAAATCCTCGGCGAGCACATACGTCACCGTAGTCCCAATCGATGCCCCCGCCGTCAACGCATTGTTGAACGGCGCGTTCACGAAAATCGTGTACTCATCCTGAACCGCTGCCACGAATCGCATCTCATTTGAAAACGTGATCGCCTGCCCCACGCTCAACCCGTGCGGCGCCACGAACTGAATCCCCGTCGTCCCCGTCACAACCGCGACCGATCCGCCATTGAAAAACAGCGGAGTCCCGCCCATCGCCGCCTGAAACAACGGACCATACGCCGGCTGCACCGTCTGATTGGTCCACTCCGTCATCAGCGTGTTCACGCCCCACGTCGTGTTCATCCGGATTGCGTTCGGCAGTCCCACAAACGTCCGCGTCCCGGTCTTGTCCTTGCGCGTGGTCTGCTCGGGAACCTGTTTCGCCGCGAATTTCAAAAGCGGAATCCGGTTCCCGCTGGTAATCGTCGGAATAATTCCGTAACTCGACTCCAACGCCACATAAAGTCGTTCATTATTCGAAGAAATATAACAAGACATTTTCCCTGGTTCCCGGCCCCTGAAACCTGGAGGCCTGATCATTCCTTAACTGGCCACTGGCCACTCACAACGACAAGTCCACCTCGAAACTAACCGTCGCCACTTGCAAAAAATTCTTCCCGCCCTGCGAAACCGCGTCGAAAGCGACTTCATACCCTCCGGTAAAAAACGCTCCCTGTCCCCAACTCCCCCGGTTCCCGTCCAACACCTGCGTAACCGCGTCCACATACAGCCGCGTCTGATCCTCAATCCCCTCGATCCGGTCCTGAGATACCCGAATTTCCGCGACTGTCCGGACTTTTCCAGAAAATGTCCGGAATTTCTCTGTCAATAGATTCCGAACGCGATCCGAATACACATACACGGCCGGATAAGTCACCTGCAGCGCGCGTTCCGCAATCGCCGCGGGCACGTTCTGGCTCACGATATGCTCCGCCGGCAGTGGCCCAGCCGCAATCCCCGTGTCTTTCGCAAGCTGCCCCACCGCCTGCGAAACCCCCGTATCCGTCGCCTTCAGAAATTCCACCACCAGACCCGTCACCACGCTCGCCGTTTGCGCCACCTGTCTACCCCCGCCTCAACAACGATCCGCCCGTCACGAAATAATCCGCCGCCTGTCCCGTCCCCACCGGCGTTCCAATTACCAGCCCGCTATCCGGCATCGTGAACGTCCCCCCAATCGCCACCGGCGACGAGTTTTGCAGCGTCGTCGAATCCTCACTCGTCCCGATATACACGTTGAACCCCGTCGCGATCGCCGGCGGACTCACCGCCTGCACCGTCAGGTTGTTCCCCGACTCGAGCGTCAGCGCGCTCGCCACGCTTGGCGCGCCCTCCTGCCCTGTGGCGGATACCCACGTCACCTGCGCGTAAAATGTCCCGCCCGCCGCGTTCCCGTTCACCGAACCCAGCACCGGTGTTTCCGCCTCCGGAATCGGATTCGCAACCACTCCGATCCCGAACTTCAGCGTCTTCGCCCGCCCGTCTTGCGCCAGCGCCGCATATTCCTTCCACTTCGCGCGATACCGGTCATTGAGCTGATTGTTGTACGCGTCCCGATACACGATCGCCAGCGTGTGCAGCGCATGCCATCTCTGCATTTGCTGGGATACCACCACATCCGACACCCCGATCGTCCGGCGCATGTTTGGCAGCGGATCCACGATCCAGGTGTGATCGAGCAGCACGTCCAGAACGTCCTCGGAAATCTCCAGCGTCGCCAGAGTCAGCTTCGTGTCCAGATTGATCGATTCCGTTACCGCGACGCTCAAAATATCCGTCTCATACACCGTCAGATCGGTTGTGTCGTTCGGATTGCCGTCCGTCAGCAGCATCTATAACCCCCGCCGCGCCGCTTTCCAGCGCGCCTCCACCGCCGCCCGGAACTCCGCCGCCGCTTCCGGGCTCGCCAGCTCGGCTTTTCCCTCGGCGATCATCCGCGCCGCCACTCCCCGTGGAACCTCCGTCTGGGTCCCCTCCGCGCCCACAATAATCACCGATTCTTCGGTAATTTCGCTCTCAATTCGTCGAATTGTTCGATAATAATCGCGCACGTCCATAAATAACCCGTTCCTATAGGATTCCGGCCAAAAAAAAGGGCCGGCCGAAACCGGCCCTCGGAAGCTAACTGTTCACCTGCACTGCGAAGCTGTTCCGCAGCATCCCCACTCCGTACAGCACGTCCACCGTGAACTGCTGCGCCAGCGTGTTCGGTTGATAGCTCATCGTCACCCGCATTCCGAAATTGCCCAGTTCCGCGTACTCCGCGATCGCGCCCGTCCCCGGCAGCGGCTGGGGCAGTCTCCGGATCACCAGCCCCATCGCGTCCCGCGCGAACGCCAGGTTATGCGTCGTCACCGGACTCGATCCCGTGTACTGCACGAATTGCGAGCGGAAGATGTAAAAGTCCTTCATCTTTCCCACCGCCCCGTCGATCAGCGCACGCAGTCCCGCCTCGCCCGCTGTATTGAACTCGCTGAACCGCGAAATCTGCCGCAGCGCCGAATATGCGTTCGGATCCACCACCAGGTATTTCGCCGCGCTCGGCGGCACCATCGCCTGGAACAGCGCCGTCTCCGCCGCATCGATCACCTCTTCGGTCGGAGGCGTCCCCGCCGTCCCCACCGGCGTATTCGTCGTGAAGTTCGGATACAGACCCAGCAGGTCCGACTCGATCCTTTCCGCGATCGCCACCACCGCCGGCTGCATGTACAGCTTCAGCAGATCCGGAACCGCCAGCACCTTGGTTACGTCCGGAATCTGGAACGATGCCTCCACGTGCGTGTTCAACACGATTTGCGCGTTCCCGATATCGGGATTTTGCAGCGTCACCGTCCCGCCTTCCGCGATATTGTTCGCCACCACCCCCGTAGGCGGAATCGGGACGTTCACCGTGTCCCCTGCCCGCGCCAGTGTCGCCTCGTAATCGCGATTCACCAGATTCCCCATCACCAGGTTCCCCATCAAGGCCGGCAGCGCATCAGCCGCCACCAGCTTGACAATCGCAGTCGCGACATTTGCCGATGTAATTACTCCCATGTCTTCCTTCCTTTTCTCCTTAAAAATAAAAAAGGCGCCCCTTTTCGAGCGCCTTTTCCGCTACTTGAGCCACTGAATCCCGGCCGCTGGTGCCAGGCTCCTGGCCAACACACGACCATCCACTGAATCCGGCGCCTGACTCCTGGCGCCTGCAAACACATCTCAACAACGCGTCGACAACCCGATCTAGAATCCCCGCAACGTCTGCTGCGCCACCCGGGCCACTTCCTGCCGGACTCTCTCCAGCTCCTCGGCGCTCATCCCCGGCCGGATTTTGTCGATCTCTACGCCTCTCTCGCCGCCACCACTTCGCTCTCCCCCGCTCGCTCCCGATCCGCCCGAAACCCTCGCCGGAAGCAGTTCCGGATTCTCTCCCACAAACTGCGCCAGATAATCCCGCATCTCCGCTCCGCCCTGCGCCAGTAACCGCCCGTCTTCGCTCCGGTAAATGTCATCTTTCACCGCTCGATACGCGAGATCGATCTTCGCCACGCCCATCCTCTGAAGCTCGGCGCGTATCGCCGAACTGCGCTCCGCCTCCTCCGCTTTCGCCCGCGCCCGCTGGTTCTCTGCGATGAGCTCATTCACCCGACTCTCCAGCGTCTTCACCCCCGCAAACTCCTCGATCACCGCCCGAACCACCGATCGCAAATCCCCGCTCCCGGCTTCCAACTCCCCGTTTTCACCCATCGATCTCCTCCACAATCCGATTCTTGATCTCCTGCCTCGCGTCGCTCAGATACTTCAACGCTAATTTTTTGAAAATCTCTTTCTTTAACGTTGGCGAGTCCACTCCCAATGACAAAAGCTGCTGCGCATCCGATAATTCCGTCGAAAAATCCGAGATGTCGAACTCGTCCATTCCCGTCACGCTGACTTCGACCTCGTCCTCCCGTGCCGCCGCGATCGCCGTCAGCACCCTCCGCACTTGGTCCTTCACCGCGTCTCCGAACGCTCCCAAAACCTCCTGCGTGATCGAAAAGTCAAGCTGCTTGCTGATCCCCGAAACCACCCCGCCCTTGTCCAGCGAGCCTCCCGCCTGCGCCAGGTAACACACGCGGTAAATCTCCTCCTGCAAGCTCTGTAAATTGTCCGCCGCGATCTGGTAAACCTTCCCCTCCGGCTCCGTCCACCCGAATTTGTCCCCCGGCCCCAGCTGGATGTAATAACTCTCGCCCACCATCTGGCTCCACTCCCGGTCCGAGTACACCACCGGCATCGCGAACAACCCCATCGTCAGCGCCCACGCGAGCGCATTCGATTTATTGAAATGCTCCAGTTGCAGCAGCCCGGCCCGGTTCAGCAGCCACAACCCCTCCGGAATCCGCATCTCGAAAATCGGCACCCGGTTGAGCTTCGAAAGCCCGTGCGTCCCCTCGTCCACCAGCCGCGCCGTCGATTCTCCGTCATTTTTTTGATAAATCCGGAAATTGTGCTTGTCGTAATACGTCCACTTTGTCTCCGCCCGCCATTCCTCGTCCTCCACACGATCTTTTTTCAAAGAATGCGTCCGAATTACGACCCATTCGTAATTTCCATTTGAGTCCGTGCTCCAGTTAATCACGTCCTCCGCCGGATAATCCACCAGGTACGCGCGTGAAACCCCCAGCGCGTCCTCTTCCCCCCGGTTCCCCGCCTTCACCGCCGTCCGGGGAAAATCCACCAGAACATAACTTGCGCCCGCAATCATCGTCTCGATGAACTGCCGGCGCCAGAAATCCGCCAGCTCCGTCCCTTTCCGGTCCACGTCCTCCACGAACTCCGCGAAAAACGCGTTCGCACCCGAAAACGTAATCGCCGGCTCCGTCCGGAACAGCGTCGCCGCATACCAGTCCACGATCGAACCGATATAGTTCTCGTAAAACACCCGGCTCACGCGTTCCGTGTAAACATCTCCGGGCTCCCGCTGCCGTCTCACCAGGTAATGGTGCGCCCGCAGCCGAAGCTGCTCGCCGCCGCAGTACAAATCCCGATACCGCCGCCACACATGTTTCCGCAAAACGTAATGCGGATGCTCCCGATCGATATCAAACATTGTTTTTCAACTGGCTCCTGATCCCTGAATCCTGCAAAGAATCAAATCAACCGAAATCCCCGTTCGCCGACAGTCCGCGCTCCTCCACACTCCTGCCAGATCAAATACCCCAGCGCATCCGACAAATGCGTCCTCTTCGCGTCTCGGTCCTTTTCGATCACCGCCGCGCTGCCCTCCTTGTAAACCACCTGTTCGAAATCCTTGATCAATTCCCGGCACCGCGCATCCACCGTCAGCATCCGTGCCCCCGCCGCCGATGCGAGCTTCGCATTCGTCAGCATCACCCGCTCCCTCACCGCCGGATTCGACACCGGAATCCGGAACACCACGTCGCCATACTCCCCCGTCGTGAAAAACTCCCGCAAAATCGTGACATCCGAAGTCCCCGACGTTTGCATCCGTGCGCCCGTCGCATCCGCATGCACGATCAGCCCGCTGCGGTGCGCCGGAAACCTCCGTACAAACTCCTCGCACGCGTCCCGCGTCGATGCCCGCCCCAGCACGATCTCATCCACCACTTGCACCCGCTCTCCCTCCACCTGGGCGATCACCGAACACATCGGATCCACGTTGAAATCCAGCGCCCACATCAGCGGCAGCCCTTCCTTCACCCCAACCTCGCCGACGTTCCCCTCCCGTTCGAACGCGTAATACACCCGCCCCGCATTCATGCTGAGATACTTCCCCAGCACTTCCTGCTCGTAAAACCGCGGATCGTAACTGCTCTTCAGCCGCTCGTAGTAATCCGGAATCCGCTCCAGCAAAAACCGGTTCTCAAACGCCGAAGCGATCACTGTCTCGTACCCTTCAATGCGATTCGCGATGAACCGCTCGTAAACCCAATCGAACCCCTTCGGCGTCCACACCCCGAACCCGCACAGCCGCTTCGCCCGCGGATCTCGCAACCGCCCTTCCAGGCGCAGCCACGAATCCTCCTGCGTGTACGTCAGTTCGTCCACTCCGAACCACGCCAGGTTGCTGCCTCGTAACCTCTCGAACTCCTCCACCGCACGAAACAAAATGCGCGATCTCGTATCGCTCAGGATCAGCACGTTCTCGCTGCGATTCCACTCGTGCCGGATCTCGTTCGCCTCCAGCACCTCGATCAGCCCCGCCTGCGTCGCATCCCTCAGCATCGGATACGTCGGCGCCCCGATCAGCCCCGTCCGCCCCGGATTCTCATACGTCAGCCGCAGCGCCTCTTGACACAGCGCCGCGCTCTTCCCCGAACCGATCGGCCCCGAAAATCCCTTGAATCTCGCCTTCGAACCATGAAATCTCTTCTGCGATTCAAGCGGCTTGTACCCGATTTCCTTGACTAACTCGCATCCGTCTCCTCCCTCTCTATGGGATCCACCCATGTGGCCTTCGTCTCCCTCGGCTCCTCTTCCGTGAGCTCTCTTTCGAATTGCACCAGGCGGATATAATCCGCCAGGCTCGCCTTGTCCACTTCCTTGAGTAGTTTTTTTTCAACCTTGGTCCGGATCTTCGCTACCGTCGCCCGTGCGCTCGCCTGCGGCGCTTTATCCTCGTCCGCACTCCCCGTTTTTCCGCGCGCCGCTCTCTTTTTCGCTTTTTTTCGGTCAACCATCAGTCCGTAAATTTCCTTCGCAACCGAAGAATATTCTTCCGGTCAATGGCGACACCCGCTCTCCGACGCCTAAAATACGGGAATAAAAGAAGTTATTGTTCTAAAAATTTCGGTGACGATTCGAAAAATGTCGGTGGACACATGCAGGTAACCACGCCGACGCCCGTATCTGGCCCTCGGGGCGACAGGGTTCGGAGAACTATCGTCGCCCGCGGCGGAATACGATGCAGTAAATCCCCCCGATCGCGGCGAGCAGCGCGCCCCACCACACCGGCGCGTGCAGCCAGGCCAGAACTACCCCGCCCTCTTCCCGCCACCTCGCGATTCCGCTCGCCAGAATCAGCACTCCATAAATCGCCAGCAGCGCGCCCAC
>JASHWA010000463.1 GCA_030044325.1 Bryobacteraceae bacterium | reverse complement strand
TCCTTCGCACCGCCCGCGATTCCGGGCGTCGGGACCACCGGAGGGGTGACGTTCATGCTCGAAGACCGCTCCGGCGCCGACCTCGATTTTCTGGGCGCGCAGGTGAACACATTCCTCGCGGCGGCGCGGAAGCGCAAGGAACTGGTGGGGCTTTCGACCACGTTTCTGGCCGGCGTTCCGCAGGATTTCGTTAATGTCGATCGCGCCAAAGTAGAGCGGCAGGGCGTGGACATGGGCCAGGTTTATCAGACGCTCTCCGCGTTTATGGGCGGATACCTGGTGAACTATTTCAACCGCTTCGGCCGGCAATGGCAGGTTTACGTCGAAGCCGAGGGCGAATATCGCACGCGCGCGGAAAACGTCGGGCAGTTTTATGTTGCGAACAACCGCGGGCAGATGGTTCCGATGAGCGCGATCACCGACGTCCAGCACATCACCGGTCCCGAGTTCACCATGCGCTACAACGAGTATCACGCGGCGCAGATCAACGCGGCGGCCGCGCCGGGATACAGTTCCGGGCAGGCGATGAAAGCGCTGGAGGAGACGTTCGCCCAGACGATGCCGCGCGAGATGGGATTCGATTACAGCGGCATGTCGTTTCAGGAGCAGAAAGCGTCGCAGGGAGTTCCTCCCCTGGCGATTTTCGGGCTTTCGCTGTTGTTCGTTTTCCTGATTCTCGCGGCGCAGTATGAGAGCTGGTCGCTGCCGTTCAGCGTTCTGCTGGTGACGCCGGTGGCGGTGTTCGGCGCTTATTTGACGCTTTTCGCGAGGCATTTCGATAACGACGTTTACGCGCAGATCGGACTGGTGATGCTGATCGGGCTCTCGGCGAAGAACGCGATTCTGATCGTCGAATTCGCCAAGAACGAGTACGGGCGCGGCAAATCGATCGACGAAGCGGCGCTCACCGGCGCGCGCATCCGGTTGCGGCCGATTTTGATGACGGCGTTCGCGTTCATTCTAGGATGCGTGCCGCTGTGGATCGCGAGCGGTTCGGGCTCGGTGTCGCGGCAGTTGCTGGGGACGACGGTGATCGGGGGGATGCTGGCGGCGTCGGTGATCGCGATTTTCCTGATACCGGTGACGTTTGCGGTGGTGGAAAAGATTTCGCATCGGATGTCGCGCAGCGGGAAGACGGCATGAGGCGCGAACGCGGGCGAAGACAGCCGGCAAGACCGGCTGTCCCACTTGCGCTGCTCCCGCTGCTGCTGGCCGGATGCACCGTGGGGCCGAATTATCACCGGCCGGCGGTGGACGTTCCGGCGGCATATCGCAACAACGCGGCGGAAAATCCGGCGGCAGCTTCACTGGGCGATCAGAAGTGGGAGAGCGTTTTTCCGGACGAAGAGCTTCAAAAAATGATCCGCTCGGCGCTGCAGAATAATTTCGACGTGCGCCTTGCCGCGACGCGGATTTTACAGGCGCAGGCGCAGGTGGGCATCACGCGCGCCGACCAGTTCCCGCAGTTGAGCGCCGGTCCCGGTTATCTCGCCGAAAAAATTCCCGGATTCGCTTTCAACGTTATCGAGCTGCAAGCGCTGTTTTCGTTCAACTTCGATTTCTGGGGCCAGTATCGCCGCGCGACGGAAGCGGCGCGCGCGAATCTTCTGGCCGAGGAGTGGGCACGGCGCGCGGTGATCTCAACCATGATTTCAAGCGTGGCGAGCGCCTATTTTCAGCTTCGCGAGCTCGACCTGGAGCTGGAAATCGCCCAGCGCACGCTGGCTTCGCGGCGGGAATCGCTCACGCTGACGGAGACGCTCGAGCGCGGAGGCGCGGTGGGATTGCTGGACGTACGCCAGGCGCAGCAACTGGTCGAAACCGCGGCGGAAACCATCCCCGACGCCGAGCGCCAGATCGCGATTCAGGAGGATTTACTGAGCACGCTGATGGGTGAAAATCCGCACGCGATCCCGCGCGGGCGCGCGATCACGGAACAGCCGCTGCCGGTGGAGGTGCCGGCGGGACTTCCCTCGGAATTGCTCGAGCGGCGTCCCGATATTCGCCAGGCCGAAGCGCAGTTGATCGCGGCCAACGCGCAGATCGGCGTCGCGCGCGCGCAGTTTTTCCCGTCGCTGCCGCTCACGGGACAGGCGGGCGTCGAAAGTCCGAATCTGGCGCACCTGTTCATGCCGGGCGCGGCGGCGTGGGATATCTCGGCTCCGCTCACGCAGCCGATTTTCGAAGCGGGACGCCTGCGCGCGAATTACAAACTGGCGCAGGCCGAGCATCAGCAGATGCTGCTGAGCTACCAGCAGACCATTGAGACGGCGTTTCGGCAGGTTTCCGACGCTTTGATCGCGTTCGCGAAATACCGGGAGTTCAGAGCGCACCAGGAAGCTTTGACCGAGGCTGCGCAGGGCGCGGCGAACCTGTCGGAGATGCGCTATCGCGGCGGCGCGGCGAGCTATCTCGAAGTTCTCACCAACGAGACGAACTATTTCGCGGCCGAGCTGAACCTGGCGCGCGCGCGGCTGAATGAGCGGCTTTCGCTGGTTCAGACTTACGTCGCGCTGGGCGGCGGATGGGAACAGCCGTAAGCATCGAACGGCGAATCTGAGCTGAGCGAATGCGACTAAGCTAAAAAGATGCGCATCGCTCTGGGCTCGGATCACGCCGGATTCGAAATGAAACGGGATCTGACGGATTTTATTCAGTCGCTGGGTTATGAAACGGTGGATGTGGGCGCGCACGAGTTCCAGCCGGCGGACGATTATCCGGATTTCGCGGCAGCGGTGGGCGAGGCGGTGCGCGGCGGGCAGGCCGAGCGCGGAGTGCTGATCTGCGGCAGCGGCGTGGGAGCGTCGGTGGCGGCGAATAAAGTCCGGGGCGTGCGCGCGGGATTGTGCCACGACTGCTATTCGGCGCACCAGGGCGTCGAACACGACGAAATGAACGTGCTGGTGATGGGCGCGCGGATTATCGGGCCGGAGCTGGCGCGGGATATCGTGAAGCAATTCCTCCACGCCGATTTTTCGGGTGCCGAACGTCACTTGCGGAGGCTCGAGAAGGTCCGGGAGCTGGAGAATAAGTTTTAATCGACCGTGAATCGGGTTTGTGGTGAGCGGTTTGTGGTTCGCCGTCGGGTGTGGTTGAACGGAGAGCTTCCTTAGAGCCGACGACGAACTACCTACCACGTTTTACCCCCGCCTTACGCACGGGGCTGTTTTACCCGCGCCATTGCCGGCGCGGCTCGTTATTTTTGTTTTACCCGCGCGATTGCTCGCGCGGCTCGAAAATTTATTGGATCCGGATCCTTTAGCCGAATTTGATATCGGTCGTCGACGCGACCGGCCGCTTGATTTGCGCCGCAACGGCTTGGCACCGGTCGTGTACCGGCGGACATCCAACGCACGCAGGCCCGCTCGGCGGCATACTAGTAAGCCCCTA